>JAKSCG010000116.1 GCA_022360715.1 Halanaerobiales bacterium | reverse complement strand
TCGTCTGGAAGAAAAAAAAGAACTAGTCCGGGAATATAATGAACTGGCTTTAAAGCAGAAAGATGTAATTAACACTCGTTTTAATTACCGGGAATTTTATTCACGAAGGACCTTTATCAACTCTGAAGGGACAGTAATTGAGTATGATCTGCTGGGCAGCTATATCTGGGGTGCAATTTTTGCTAAAAAGAACGGGATTATCCAGATAAAAAGGGTTGCCTTTGGGGGTTATCCCGAGTTCTCCAAGTTAACCGGTCGAGAAGACGATTTACTACGGGAAATAGAAATCCTCCAGCAGATGCTTGATGCCGAACCAATCAAAGCCGGGACTTATCCAATTATCATCAATCCCAGGTTAGCTGCTGTCTTTATTCATGAAGCATTCGGTCACCTTTCTGAGGCCGACGGAATCAAAGATAACCCTTCTTTTCGCGAAAAACTGCAAATTGGAGAGAAATTGGGGCGGGAAATTCTGACGGTAATTGATAATCCGACGCTCACAAATACACCGGGTTTCTATCAGTATGATGATGAAGGTATTAAAGGGGAAAAAACGATTTTGATCAAAAACGGAATACTGAATAACCGACTCCATTCCCGGGAAACAGCAGCTAATTTTCAAGAAGCGCTTTCCGGGAATATGCGGGCCGTCGACTGTTATTATCAACCGATCATCCGCATGTCCAACATCTATATTGACCAAGGTCAATCGAGCAAAGATGAATTATTCTCATCAATTGAAAACGGGTATTACCTGCTTAACAGTAAAGGGGGACAGACTACCGGGGATCAATTTACCTTTGGAGCGGAATACGGCTACCGGATTGAAAACGGAACAAAAAAAGAAATGGTGCGAGATATTAATATCAGTGGTGAACTCTTTTCCACCCTCCAGAAAATCTCGATGATAGCTGATGATTTAGCTTTTAACGAACTGGGTGGCTGCGGTAAAGGAAATCCGATGCAACTCAATATGTTTTCCGGTACCGGGGCACCCCACATTAAGATTGATCAGGCTAATATAGGAGGGAAATAAAATGAAAATAATCAATAATTTAAAGGATAAATTTGAGCAGGCCGAACTTCTCACTAAAGAAGCGGAAGAATTAAAGATAAATATTGCCAACTGGGACCTGCAGAATATCTCCCAGGAAAAGTTAACGCGTAGTTCCCTGCGGGTAATTAAAGACAATCGGCGCGGGGCCAATTCTACTCTTGGCAGCTCCAGCAAGGTTATTGACAAATTAATCGCCGGGGCAGCCGAATCAGCGGTTTATGGGGAACCGGCCGAATTTAATTTTACTACACAGATCAGCAACAACTTACCACCAACCGTGCAAAGTGATTATGCCCAGATCGATCAAACAACAATTTTTAACTTTTTAGAAAAGTGTCAGTCTTATATCAAAGAGCAAAAGAGTGATCTTACTCTTGATCTAAATCTCAGCAAAAAACTGGAGAAAATATCGATTAAGACAACTGCCGGCGGTAATTTAAATGAGGAAATAGTAAATTTTCAAATAATCTTTGGTGCCCCGGTTCCGGGTGGTGGTTCATTTTTCTACCGAGTGCTGGAACAACCGCAATTTTTCAGTGCGGTTCCGACAGATTTAATTGACGATTTTCTGGAAGAATACCAAAAAACCTATCATATTTCCGTACCTACTACCGGAAAAATGCCGGTGCTCTTTTCTCCCCTGACCCTCTATTTCTTATTGGTCAGCCTTCAGGAAGGGGTTAGTGCACTTAATATCTACCGCAAGACTTCACCACTTATTGGAAAAATCAATCAAAAAATCTTCTCCGACAAATTGACCATTACCGATCTTCCCCAAATGGAAAAATCAGGCAACAGGCGTTATTTTGATGATGAAGGAACCCTTACTCGTCAACAGCCGATCATCGAGCAAGGGGTACTTAAAAACTATATCTATGACCTGGAATATGCCGCCCGCCTGGAGGGGGAACCAACCGGTAATGGCCTGAAAAAAACCCTGTTTGGTGGTGATATCAATACTCCGGTTAGTCCCAATTTTGTCAATGCAGTGATTGAACCGGGCGATAAGAGTAAAGATGAGCTGCTTTCAGCGGTAGATGAAGGTATTCTGGTCGATAGTATTGTTGGCTTCCATTCCTCCAATTATCAACAGGGGCATTTCTCAGTCCAGGCACATGGTTTTCATCTTAAAGACGGAAAACTCCAGGGCCGCCTGGAGGATGTAATGATTGCCGGCAACATTTATGAAGACATGCTGCGGGTAAGGGAAATAGGTAATACCGTCTATCCAACTATGAAAGGTTATGCCCCCTATATCCTGGTCGATGATATTTCCGTAACCGGAAAATAGTTTTCAGGGCCGGTCAATTGACTGGCCCTTTTTAAATCTATTGATTTAAG
>JAKSCG010000096.1 GCA_022360715.1 Halanaerobiales bacterium | reverse complement strand
GGTTGTGAGAGATCAAATTATGATTAAAGACTCTGGGACATTACATCATGACTTTTTGCAACAGAAGAAATTGAATGTATCTGGAAATGTATCAGATTTCTCAGGACAGCCTCTTCCCGGTGTTTCTATTATCGTTAAAGGAACGACTCAAGGAACCGTTACCGATTTTGATGGAAATTATAATATAACTGATGTTTCAGGTGACGCAATTTTGGTTTTCTCTTTTGTAGGGATGCAAACTCAGGAACTCGAAGTGGAAGGTCAAACAACTTTTAATATTGTCATGGAGGAAGATGCCATTGGTATTGAGGAAGTTGTAGCTATTGGTTACGGCACGCAAAAGAAGGGCAATCTGACTGGATCTGTCTCTAATGTGAAGTCTGATAAATTAGAAATCGCACCGGTTGCAAGTACTAGCAATACACTTATTGGACATTTACCAGGGCTTGTAGCCAGACAAACAAGTGGAATGCCTGGGAGCGATGCAGCCGAATTAAAAATTCGTGGTTTTGGTGCAGCACTGGTTATCGTTGATGGTATAGAAGGAGATATCAATAATTTAGATCCTGCTCAGATAGAGTCTGTTTCTATTTTAAAGGATGGAGCTGCATCTATTTACGGCTCACGCGCAGGAAATGGTGTCATTTTAGTTACAACCAAACGTGGGCAAAATCAGAAACCAACCATTACAATTAATTCTTCTTATACCCTGCAAGGAATTACACGAATCCTTCACCCCACAAGCTCAGGTCAGTTAGCCGAGCTTCAACGTGAGAATCATCTTCAAAGTGGAGGTGATCCGCAAACTGCTCCCTGGACACAAGAAGCAATCGATAAGTTTTATCAAGGGGGGGATCCTGCTTATCCAAATACGGATTGGTATGCTTATACATTTCGAGATTGGGCTCCTCAGCAAAAGCACAATTTGTCTATTCAGGGAGGTAGTAATAAAATTAAATACTTTGGTTATTTTGGATATACAAAGCAAGAAACAATGGTTAAGCGTAATGGAGGAGATTACTCACGCTATAATGCACAGTCAAATGTAGATGCTGACATTACAGACAATCTTAAGATGTCAATTAATCTTTCAATTGCTCATCAAAAAGGAAATTTCCCGATAAGAGGATTAAATAACGGAGGTTATTTCTGGCAAGATTATTTCAACACAAAG
>JAKSCG010000153.1 GCA_022360715.1 Halanaerobiales bacterium | reverse complement strand
CTGGCACCATTGCCAAGTTTACTTTCACCCATTCCGTAAAAGAAAAATTGTAAAAACCAGGTAATACCCGCTAAAGCAGAAAACATTACATTTTTGCTTATTGGGGTAGACCTGTTGATAAAATCACCATATGTTTTGTTTTTTAGGCTTAAAATGGTAGTCCAAATAAAATTGGTTGTCAAACCACCCCAAAGGATCACAACAAAAGTAACATTGTTCTGGTAGAGTGGGTTGAACCCTGCTGTTACAGCAGCTTCTGCAAGTGGTTTGCCAGCTTCAATTCCAAAATTGAAAAAAGAACTTAAAATACCGGAAAGAACTGCTATAACCAATCCTTTTATCAAACTGAATTCAGCAACGCTTTTCTTTTGTTCTTCCTCCGGGAGTTCCTTTTCCTTCATCATACCAGCTTTTCCACAAACAGCGATCCCTACCAAACAAACCAGCACTCCCAGCAAAACAAGTTGTCCCCCGGAACTGGCTATCATATCGGTAAATGATATTTTTCCTTCAGTAGGCTTAATGTTGTAATAGATTGAAGGGACAATGGCACCAAATGCTGCACAAAATCCAAGAACTACTGAATTTCCTAATGACATTCCCAGGTAGCGTACTCCAAGGCCATATGAAAGTCCGCCAACTCCCCATAAAAGCCCCATTATGTAAGTAAAAAATAAGATTTGATTGGAACTCGCAGCAATAATTTCTGCAAAGCCGGGAACTGTTATCCAGGCGGCTAAAGGTGGGGCAATTAACCAGGAAAACAATCCACCAATTATCCAGTAGCTCTCCCAGGCCCATCCTTTAACTTTGTTAAACGGCATATAAAAACTGCCGGAAGCAAAACCTCCAAGCGAGTGGTATAAAATCCCTAATAAAGTTTGCATGACAATATTTTTAAATCTATAATTGAAATAAGATTAATATTTTTGTCTCAATTTATATAAATTGATTTTGACAAAAATACGACTGATAGTAAGTTAGATCAATACATAAATTGTCACAAAATTTATACATTTTCACACTAAATTAATGAAAGGCTCTTTTAAATATTTGACAACAGGAGAAGAAGACATAAACTGGGGTTTATATCTAAATGTTGTCGGTAATGCACAAATACAGCCCGGAACACTCTACCCTCCCAGGGAGCATCCTTCGGGCTATTATTTTGAATGGGCAACCGGGCGTGTTTTGCATGAATACCAGTTGGTATACATTACTGAGGGGGCGGGAATATTTGAGAACAAACATGGTAAGTATCATGTAAAACCAGGGTGTATATTTATAATATTTCCTAATGAATGGCACCGCTATCAGCCTGTTAAAAGAACAGGGTGGATTGAAAACTATGTTGGTTTTTCAGGTAAAATAGCTGATGAATTACTTAAAAACCCTGTGTCTTCACCAACGCAACCGGTTATTCAATGTGGTATTAAAGAAGAGATTATCGATACTTATTACAAAATTTTTGACCTTGTTGAAAAAGAACGCCCCGGATTTCAGCAAATTGCATCCGGGATGGTGGTTAAGTTGCTTGGTTATATAATTTCTTTTCAAAAACAAAAAGGTTTTTCTGGAAAACCAATTGCAAAAGTGATTGAAGAAATACGTTTTATAATGCGCCAAAACTGCGACAAAGAAATGAACCTTGAAAAGCTTGCCGCAGACCACAATGTAGGGTATTCTTATTTTAGGAAAATGTTTAAAAGATATACCGGTGTTTCACCCGGTCAATATCATTTGCAATTGCGTGTTATGCGGGCAAAAGAAATGTTGGTTTCATCCGATAAATCAATCAAAGAAATAAGTTTTGAATTAGGTTTTCAGACCATCCACTATTTTAGTTTAATTTTTAAGAAAAAAGTGGGGATGACACCTTCAGAGTTTAGGAAACGAACTAATTAAATCAATTTATTGTAACTAGTGGATTTGTAGAATATTTATCTTAGCATCTAGTTCCTTTTTCTCTTTTTTTTTATATACATTTGATGTTGGAAATAAATGGTTTGATTGGGTGATTTAAATTTAATCACCTTTTTAAAGTATTTATTGCCTAACCGATTTAGCAAAAAGTGTAATCTTGAAAAAAGTTACTTTAAATGATATTTCTGAGAGGTTGAAGATTTCGAAGTCAACCATATCTCTTGTATTGAATGGCAGGGGTGATGAGAAACGTGTAAGTAAAGAAACACAAGAAAAAATAATTAAATTCGCTAAAGAGCATAATTATAAAGCCAATCAGTTAGCACGAGGATTAAGTACCGGTAAAAGTGATATGATTGGTTTGGTTATCCCCAATATCTCTGATAATTTTTATGCCCG
>JAKSCG010000145.1 GCA_022360715.1 Halanaerobiales bacterium | reverse complement strand
TAAAATATACCCTTCATCTAACCTAAGGATGTCCTCCCAAAAATTAACCGGATTACTACTTGCGCTCACCCCATTTCCGCCAAAAGTTACCACAAGGAAGAAAACGGTTACAAAAACCATCAATAAATATATAATCCTCTTGTGATAAAGATTATTTATGTCTGCAAACAGCATTGTTATCACTCCTCCATTCATTAAATTTTCCAATTTCATTTTTTTTAATTAACAACTAGCAAAATACCTATAATTTCTTTAGGGCTTTAGCACTATTATCTAGCTAAATTATACAATTTACTTCTCAACAAATTCTAAACATTCTTTACTACTGTCACAACATATATTACCACCAAGAAAAAATGAACAGTTAATATAGCAAAAGCCACAGAAAAATTTCTGTGGCTTGGTAAATACCCTTTTTTGATCATACTTCTTTTTAATCATACTTACTCTTCGGCTCTATGCCAAATTCATCGTTTAATATCTGTCTTAGATATTCATATTGCCGCCTTGCTGCTATCCTATCCCCGATAAGCTCATAGACAGTGATAAGTTCTTCATGTGCTTTTTCATATAAAGGGTCTTCTCTGATCAAAAGTTTCAGGAATTCCTCGGCAATCAAATATTTTTTTTCTTTGAGATAGTAATTAGCTGCTTGCATTATTAGATGTAAAAATTTATCCCGTAGTACCATCCGATAGTCGAAAACCCATCTATAATCTTCATATGCAAGATAATCACCATTATATAATTTTATTATTTTGCTTATATTTTTTATACTATTATTATCAAACTTTTGATTTTCTTTAATTAATCTTTCAAATTCAATAAAATCACACGCTATTTTTACCAAATTAACCCGATAACATCCCTTTTTACTTTCAATCAGATTAGAATAACCAATACCCTTGAATAATTTTCTTAAATAATATACCGTAGTATGTAGAATAGCAGTTAGTTTCTTTAAAGTTTCATTATCATTTTCCCATAAATCATAAATTATCTTATCACTATCAATAAATTCTCCCCGATGATGAACTAAATAGGCAAAAAGCTCCTTAGTTTTAGAAGTACGCCACTCCATATTTAATTCCAGTCCACTAGCATCAATTATTTTAATTCTACCCAGACATAATACTTTTAAACAGCCCTCTTTTTGTGCAAAAGTCCTTCTAGCCATAATCCGGTCTAAGGTCTTTTGAAAACGTTTCTTGGAAACAGGTTTTAACAAATAATCAAGGGCGTTAATTTCAAAAGCCTCTATCGCATATTTATTATATCCTGTCACAAATACTATCTCAATAGTTTCAGAAATATCTAATATCTTTTTCGCCAGGGATAGACCATCTATTTCAGGCATTTCAACATCAAGAAATACTATATCAACATCCATATTATTGTCCTTAATTTCCCTGAGAAATTCAGTTGCCCGGGAGTAAACACCTATAATTTTAAAGTTTTCTTCATCCTTAAATAATTTTTCAAATCGCTGTAATGCAGGAATCTCATCATCAACTAATACTACTTTCAATATTATTTTGCCCCCTCTCAACAGGTACTAATATTGATATAGTTGTCCCTTTTCCTTTAACACTTTTTATTTTCAATTCAGTATTATAGATCTTTTTAATTCTTTTATTGATATTACTAATTCCTACACCCCGTATATTTCCTCTGTCAGTAGATATATTTGAAAGAACTTCTTGGTCTATTCCCACCCCATTATCACTGATGCTAATTAAGAAAGAATTATCCTTCTTTTTTAAAGTAATCTTTATTATCCCGCCATTTTCATTTTTCAAAATACCATGTATAATCGAATTCTCAACTAACGGCTGCAAGGTTAAGGGTGGAATTTTAAAGTCTAAATCCTGCTCAATATGATAAACTACTTTGATTTTATCTTTAAAGCGGGCTTTTTGAATATTTATATACCGATTTACCAGTTCAATCTCCTTTTGTATCCCAATAAATTCAGTTGTATTTTCAAAATCAAAGCTATACCTGAGATATTCAGCTAATTCTATAATCAATTCACTTGCCTTTTCTTGATCAGTTTCACACATCGATACAATTGTATTCAGGGTATTATATAAAAAATGGGGTTTTATTTGTGCCCTTAAAAAAGCAAGTTCATTAGCAAAGGCCTTTTCAACATTCTCTTTTAAGGTAACTAAGGTTTTTATTCTTGACTTTAATTCACTTATTTCATATGGTTTCTTAATAAATTCGTTTACCCCGGCATCTAAACCCATGATTAGATCTTCTGGATTACTTCTGGATATTAGCATTAATATCGGCAATTCAAAAAGTGTATAACGCTGGCGAATCTTTTGACAGATCTTAATTCCCGAGCTGTCAGGCAGCAATAAATTTAAGATGATTATAACTATATTGCTGTTACTGCTTATTTCTTCTAATGCTTTTTTCCCGCTATTTACTCCAATTACAGAATACCCGTCGGCAGTTAAAATATTATTCAGCAAACTAAGATTACTGGAATTATTATCAACTACCAGAATATACTTTTGCCTTAAATCAGCAACTTCTTTACTGGCCGCAACCTCATTTACTTCAAACAACTCACTACTATACTGACTGTCTACTTGATTAAAATTTGAGAACTGACTGCCAGGTAAGGTAAATAAAACAGAGAATAACTTGCCTAATCCTAATTCCGTCTTTATTTTTCCACCGTGCTGTTCTACCAGATATTTAGTTATACTATATCCAATATCACTTCCAGTTACTTCACCTGAAAGATGGGTTAGGTTAATTAGTGAATCATAGACTTCATCCTGATAGTTTATGGGAATTTCATTCTCGGTAGTGCTTATTATAATCTCAATCATCTCTTCTTGTTTCATTGCATCAACAGAAATTTCTCCATTTTCCATAAATTTAACCATGCTGTCCACTATATTATATATTATTTGTAACAGACGGTCTTTATCGGCCAAAACCATGAACTTACCCGGTTTAATATTGTTTTTAAAGTTAATTTCCTCAACATCAAAATAAAATAGTATAGATTGAACGATACTATAGAGTTCTAAATCCTCTTTCTTTAAGTTAATAGTATTATACTTAATCTTGGAATAATCAAGAAGATCATTAACCAGGAAGTTTAACTTTTTCGAAGTATTAATTATTAATGACAAATTATTTTTAAGCTGGTCTTGATAAGAATTACCTCTAGACAAAATTGATTCTGCAACAGAAATAATACTGCTGATCGGCAGCTTAAGTTCTTGAGAAGTATTGGCCAAAAATTCATCCTTTAATTTGTCAAATAAAAGTAGTCTATTAGATAATTTTCTAATCTTGGAAAAAGAATCGGAGAATTCATTGGCAATATAATACGATTGAACGAATAGAAAAATTAAACTGGTCGTAACAAAGATTACTGAAGTGTTTTTATTAATAAGATTACTATGATATAAATGATCGGCAGAAAACGCTGCTAATACAAAAATAATTTCTGCAAATATCAACCAGGCCCCTTTTTTCTTATTTATAAGTGCCTTAAAATAGATAAAGACTATACAGCTCATGTATATAAAATAAAAAAGGATATAGTAGCTCAGATATTCGGTAAAAAAGCTTATCTTAGTAAAAATTGTTAGAAGTGATAAGAGAGTAGAGCCACCCCATAATATTTTCTTAAAATATTTACTCTTATCCTCGACCAGTGAATCATAACAAAAAAGGATAAATGATGTCATACCCCAAAAAATTGTAAAGTATTCGATCCTGACAAGCAGGTCAAGATTGGTACTTAATGAAGGTAATAGTATCAAAATAGCGTATTCGTGAGTAACTGTGAACCTAATTCCTACTATTAATAAACTCATTGCCAGATAAAGTATACTTTTCTTTTTTTTATGAAGGGTGTAGATAATTATATGATACAAAGCCATACTTATTAATACTCCAAACATAAAAAAAGTGATTAAATCCTTGTATTCATTTAAAGTAATAATCTGTCCAGCCGTACCAAAAAAAACTGAATACCAGTATCCCCCTCGGGAATAAGTAAAATTAGACACCTGCACAATAATATCAAAATCTGCTGCCGGCGGTTCAAAAAATACTATTATTGGTTTATATTCAGCTTCAGCTTCAGCCGCCACTCTACCAATTTTACCATTTTGGGCAACTAGCTGATCATTTATTAATAATCGATAAGATGTAGACATATGACTTAGCTTTAAACCCATTAATTGTTCATGGTTATTAAGTTTTACTCTTAATCTGTAGGTCGCATAACCATATCCAGGTAACTTCTTCCCGTCCACCATATAATTATTCCAGACCATCGGGACATTGAAATAACCATTTGGTTCTGGATGATCAATATCTTGAAAATCTTGATAATCAAGGAGTTTATTCCAGTAAAACTCCCATTCTCCATCTAAATATAGAGGCCCAATATCTTCTAGGTTGGTATCCGAAATATCAAGCAATCCACCTATTATATTAACTTTATTATTTTCAGCTTTAGCAGAAGGAAAAATAGCAAAGGAACCAGCCAACAATAAAGTTAATAGTGTATGTATGACTATATATTTCTTTGCCATTTGACCCTCCTGAGTAATTCATTATTTGATTAAGACTTTTGTCCTAGTATATATTATTAATTCATCATTATGTGTCAAAATCCTGTTTGTTTTTGTTTTTTTGAAAAAAAACAACAAGATTTTTTGCTAATAAGGGGATCAGAAGCAGTTGAATGATGATCCCCGGAAAACCAGTTGCAATCGTTCCCCAGATATAAAGCAATGGATTGCCGGGTAAATTACTAATATTAAAAAGATAAACCAAGACCATCACAACCGTAGCCGCACCAATTCTACCCAATAACATACTGACAAATAAACTAAGCAAAATATTACTTTTTCTAATATTATAGAGATAACCAATTGCCAACCCATAAACCAACAATTCAATAAACATAATCGGTAGCATTGGAAAAACCGGTGGCATTCCGGTTAATAAACTACTGAAAATAGGGGTAATTACCCCAACGATAGCGCCTGCAGCCGGACCCATTAATACCCCGGCCAACAAGACCGGCAAATGCATCGGCAAAAAGATCCGGCCCAACCCTGTCCCAAACATGTGAAATGCGAGCGGTAAAACTATTCCCAGTGCAATAAAAAAAGCGATGTAACTGATTCTCTTTGTACCCATTTTAATACTCCCCCTAGCTAATTTTAATTTGCTTTAAAAAAATAAAATCACGAAGACAGACTGGTCTCAAACCAGTCTTTTTTGATCTTCGTGATCTTTATTCCTTATATGATTTTTAGATCATTACCTTTTAACCATTGGCAGTGTATCTCTTAATTCTAAGGGCTAATTCGTCCACTAATTGACTAATCGACTGTTCTTTCAATCCAATCAGTTCAACATGTGGTTGCTTATTGCCAATTAAAAAAACCCGGGCCGGACTATTTAGAATGGCTTCGGCCATTACATTAGTTATTTCTCCGAACATTGAGTCCGGAATAATAATCCCCAACGGTCCGGTAATTATATCGACCTTTTTGGTAGTAACCCTTATTGAATTTTCGCCGGTGGCTCCTTGATCAGCACCATTATTAATCATCCGGGAAGTTGCGGCCGAATTTGTCCCCAGAGCAGTAATCTCCGCTCTATTACCTAATTCCTTTTTCAGATGCTCAATTATCTGTCCGCCTAATCCCCCGCCCAGACCATCAATGACTGCAATCTTCACATTTGCCTCCCCTAGATATCTTTTCGAATAATATATTATTCTACAATAAATCAATAATTCCTGCCTAATTTGATTTATCAGCTTTTTTTATGGTATAATTTAAATGTCAAAAAATTAATAAAAATTAACAATTATGCCGAAGGGGAGGGGTTTTATATGTTTGAATGGAAGGATCAATACTCGGTTGGAATTGAAAAATTGGATCAGCAACATAAAAAATTGTTGGGGATAGGTCGTAAACTGATCGATATTCTGGAAAATACTTCCGAAGGAATAGACCAATTTGATCATATCAGGGATACTCTCAAAGAAATGTATGACTACTCAATTTACCATTTTAAATATGAAGAAGGGTTAATGGAAAAATATGATTTTATTGACCTGGCCAGTCATCGTTTACAGCATAAAATATTTAATAAAAAAATCGAGGAATTTGATATTGAAGAAGTAGATGAGCAACAAAAGAAAACCACTTTGGAATTACTGGACTTTATTTCCAATTGGATTATTGACCATATTCTAAAAACTGATCAAAAGTATAGCATTTTATTAATTGAAAAAGGGGAATGAAAAAGGATAAAAGGGGCTAAATCGAATCTATGATAGCCCCTTTTGCCCTCAATCATTTACCCCTTTAATTTAAAGTTGGCAATCATTTTATTCATATCAATAGCCAGTATTCGAAGGCTTTCTGCCGTATGATACATCTCCCCCAGCAGGGCTTCTTGTTCTTCCGCCGAAGCTGTTACTTCTTCGCTATTGGCTAAAATTTCCTGGGCAATATCAGCGGTAACCGTAATCTGGTTTTCTACTTGATCTACTCGCCGGGATAGTTGATCAGAGAGCTGATTGGAAGATAAAGCATTCTGGTGGCTACCTTTAATCACCTCCTGAATCTGCTCAAACATGGTGCCGGTTTTTTCAACTAACTCCTGACCATCTACGACAGCTTCTCTTTCCTCGAGCATCGAAGAACGGGCTTGGCCGGTAATTTCCTGAGTTTGACTGATCAACCTGTTTATTTTTTCGGCGGAAGCTATTGAGTCTTCGGCCAGATCCCTTATTTCATCAGCAACTACCGAAAACCCTCGACCATATTGCCCGGCCCGGGCAGATTCGATCGCTGCATTTAAAGCCAGGAGATTGGTCTGGCTAGCTATATTGTTGATTATGCCAACAATATCACCAATTTCCAATGAAGTCTTTTCTAACTCGACCATGATCGTAGTGACTTGTTCAACCCGATTATTAATTATATCCATTTGGGCGGTTAATTTCTCCATATATTTCCGTCCTTCTTCAACAAATAGTAAGGACTGGCCGGCATCTTCAACTGTAACCTGGTTATTTTTCAGCATGATATTAATATCATCAAACATTTTTTTAATCGTTTTGGTAACATCGGCAAAACTGGCCGCCTGCTCGTCCGCACCCGATGCTACTTGTTCGATCGCCTGGGAAACCTGTGAAGCCATCTCTGCCCCTTGTTTTAACCGGTTATTTAAATCTTTCGCTCCACTGCTAACCTGCTCGGACTGTGTATTAATGTTAGCTACAATCTTTCTCAAGTCACTAACCATTGAATTAACCGATTCCGATAAACTACCCAACTCATCCCTACTGGTGATCTCAACCTTGGTGGTTAAATCCCCCTTACTGATCTGGAAAGTCTTGTCTTTAACCTCACCTAACCTTTTCCCGAGCCAATTGCCGTAAATAAAGGCAATAACGATAACTACGACAATTATTAGCAGAGCAAAAAGGCCCAACTGCCTTAATAAAATATTGGCCGGTATGAATATATCAGTTTTTGTTCTTGCCATAAGCAGGGACCAACCATCCTGTAATAAAGGTCTATTTGTCGCCATAAAGGTTTCATTATTATTAGGATAATCAAAGAATAGTTGTTCAGTTTCCATGTTTTCCCGGGTTGTAAAGAGTTCAAAATAATTTTTTAATAAATTTTCCTCTTGCTGAGCATAGATTATACGACCCGATTCTTCAATAAGCATAAATTTATATTTATCGGTCGATTTTAGTTCGCTAATTTCCTGATAAAAGGCCGGCAATTCAGTAACACTAGCGATCAAGCCGGTTATCTGATTCCTGCTTAGCAAAGGATATACTACCATATAAGCTAATTGATTAGAAAAGGGGGATTGATAGATACCACTGGCATTTCCTTGATTAGTAATAACCCTTTCAAAAAACGGATATTTAGAAAGATCTATTATTTTATCATCTTCATTTTTGTAATTACTGGAAAAAAGCAGGCCGTCTTTTTTACAAGTCAGGATGTATTGATATTGGGTCATCTCGTTTAAACTATAGTTAATTTTGGACCTGACTAGTCCCTCCGATGTTAATACATTTACCAGAGCATCTTTAGTCAACCCTTCAAGATCAACTTGAGCCTTTTTAATCCAGCGATCTATTTTATCTTGATTAAGCTCTATTGTATCAGTTAGCTCTGCTTGCGCAACTTCACGCAAAGAATTCTTTAGGGTTATGTATGAATAAAATCCGACACAACCAACAGCAACCGCCGTCAATAAAGACATTAAAATAATCAGACTTACTTTAATTCCGTTTGTCCTCAAATATAAACTCCCCCTTTGTCTTTGATAAGTTCATTATACTTAAAATTATATTAAACTTCAAGTAATTTTCGTAAGCTGCTGAATTTTTAGATATTTTAAGAAAACTATCTTCCCCGGAACCGGAAGACAGTTTTTTCTTTATTATATTTCTGCTAGCACTAGTTTAACTGCTGCCAGAGAATCTGCCGGCAATTGATCAAAACCCCCTCTTTCAATTGCTTTGGTCTTAATAAATTCTAACCGGTCGTTTAATCTGGCTTTAAACTGTTCTTGATATTGCTGATCAGAAAAGTCGGGCCGATAATCTTTGATTTCCATTATTTCTAATTCTGAGAAGTCAGCCCATTTTTTAAACTCCCCTTGCCCGACAATTATAGCCTCAATTATACTGAGAGTTAAGGAAGGTGGAATATTTTTACCCATAAAATCACCGGTATTAAGGATATAACACTCCGTACCTTGGGCAAAGATCGTTTTAAATTTAGTATAATCATCCTTCAGCGGGTAGGTTCGAAAAGGATTGGCATAAGGTTCGACCACAAGTGCATTGGGGTCAACCCCTTTCGACAATCTTTCCGCTGATGTCCGCTTAGTTGCTAAAGTTGCTCCTAAAGTCGCTGCCAGGGAATGACCCTTGACCTTAACTACCGGAGGCAATGTCGGGTCTTTCATTAACCAGAAGATCGCATCAACTTTTTCTTCAATCTTATCGACCCGGTTCGGTGACCAGAGTCTCGATTTTACGGCCCGACCGTTTCCATTCCTAATATCTTCGGTTACCAGGACTATTTTTCCTTCTTGATCGAGGGTAGCGCCGGTGTTTTGGGCAGTTAAAATATATTTGTTATCAGCACAGCCCATCGGATAATCCTGTGTTTTATCAAAATATGCCGGTTCCAGCGCAATCGAAGAACCATTTTCCAGATTGATAATAAAGGCATCGTCATGTAATACAGTGACATCATATTTCCCACTATGTTTAGCGTGGGTAATCGTTGATTTCCCAGAACCAGACAACCCAAAGACAGCGGCCACATATTTTTTATTTTCCAGATTATATCTCTTTAACCCACCATGACAGCAAGCATAGCCATTTCGATTGGCTGTACCCCAGCTTAGGGTCAAGGTGCCTTTTTTATGTTCGCCAAAATAACGCATACCCAGTAATACCGCGACATTACTTGCCGGATCAAAAAAAGTCAATCCGAGGGGATGACCCGGATGAGTCCAATCAGGATCAGAGAAAACATAGATATCAGCCTCCTCTAACTCCCGTGAGTCTCGGTACATCTTATTATAATACTGATTCATATACTGAAAGTTTAGGAGCCAGGAAAGGGCAATATTTTCGTGGTTTTCCGGAAGCAACAGATGGAGTTTAACCATGAAATCATGATCCAGCCCTGCATAAGCCTGAAGATGATACATCTTCCGGTACCTGACATGATAAATAGCTTCTCTAATCTTAGCGGCATAATCTTCCAGGTTTACTTCCGGTTCACCGACAATACGGCGGGCAGCAGCACAACGACCTTTGACCGCACCATCATTAAAAAGTAAAACCCTGCTATCTTTAGGAAGACCTAGTTGTTCCGGTTGGTAAATAGGGAGATCAGTAATAACCGTACCCGGACTCCGGGCCGCTAATTCGTATGCGGCCGACGGGGTATCCAGTCTTTCAACATTATTCCGATAAAAGGCTGTTTCAACAGTAGTCCTAATCTGTGAGATGAGCTCCTTAGATCTAAAAAAACCAATAGTCGACAAATCAATTCATCTCCTTATTTTTCGATCCTCTTAATGGCGATTTTTAAAAAATGACTCAGCAATAGACGGGAAAATAATATAAGAAAGGACATCTTCTTCTTTTTGATAATACCCTTTTTTCTTTAGTTCTTTGGTAGCCTGTTCGATCATTGGCTCCAGGTCGTCAGCCGGGCGATGTTCGATCACCTCAGCATCTTTACCGAGTATTTTATCTCTAAAATCAGGATCGATCGGGCCGGGAGCCTTCCCGTATTCCCCTTTCAGGTATTTTTTAACCTCTTTGCTCACCACCTTGTAGCGCTGACCGGTAGCTACATTAAAAACCGCCTGGGTACCGGTAATCTGACTCATCGGCGTAACCAGCGGCGGATAGCCCAGGTCTTTTCTAACCCTGGGTACTTCCAGCAAGGTCTCTTCCAATCGCTCCAGCATGTTCATCTTCTTCATCTGATTACGCATGTTGGATAACATCCCCCCCGGAATTTGATAGATCAAGACCTCAGGGTCAACTTCACCGGGGGCTCTAAACTCATGTAACCTTTCCCTGACCTTTTTAAAATGTCGGTTAATCTCTGATACATATTCCAGGTCAATTCCGGTATCATGTTCTGTACCGGCAAAGCTAGCAACCATCGTCTCAGTTGCTGGTTGCGATGTCCCCAAAGCCAAGGCCGAGAGGGCAGTATCAATTACATCAACACCTGCTTCGGCTGCCTTCAAGCAGGTCATTGCCGCCAGTCCACTGGTATAATGAGTATGACACTGTAGGGGAATATCTACTTCTTTTTTTAGCGCACGGAACAATTTACTAGCATCATAAGGTTTTAACAAACCGGCCATATCTTTTAAACAAATTGAGTCAGCTCCCATTTCCTGTAAAGTTTGGGCGGTCTTTAAATAATGGTCGACATCATGGACGGGACTGGTAGTGTAAACAACTGTTGCCTGGGCATGACCACCGAACTCTTTAGTAGCTTCAATCGCTACTTTAATATTCCTCACGTCATTAAGGGCGTCAAAGATCCGGAAAATATTAATCCCGTTTTGGACGGAAAGCCTGACAAATTCACGGAGGACATCATCAGGGTAATGTTTATACCCAACTATATTCTGGCCTCTTAAAAGCATCTGGAAAGGTGTATTGGGCATTTTTTCTTTTAACTTACGAACCCGCTCCCAGGGATCTTCATTTAAATAACGCATACAGCTATCAAAGGTTGCCCCTCCCCACATTTCAACCGAGTGATAACCGACCTGATCCAGCTTTTCAGCAACCGGTAACATATCAGCAGTAGACATTCGTGTTGCTAATAAAGATTGGTGAGCATCCCTTAAAATAGTTTCGGTTATTTTAAGTCTTTTTTTTGCCATAATTTCACCCCTTTAATTAATATGCTTACCCTAACATGGAGAGTAATGTTCCCGCCGCAATCGCAGAACCGATTACACCGGCCACATTCGGTCCCATGGCATGCATTAGCAAAAAATTGCTGGGGTCTTCCTCCTGGCCTACTCGCTGAACAACCCTGGCTGCCATCGGCACCGCTGATACTCCAGCAGCCCCGATTAAGGGATTAATCTTACCCCCACTTGTCTTATAAAGCAGTTTTCCAAACAATGTTCCCGCAGCTGTACCAACAGTAAAGGCAATCAGTCCTAAAACAATAATCTTAATCGTTGAAGCGCTTAAAAAACTCTCCGCATTAGCTGTGGCACCAACTGTTAATCCCAGGAAAATTGTAACAATATTAACTAAAGATGTCCGGGTAGTTTTTACTAAACTATCGACTACTCCTGATTCTCGCATTAAGTTACCCAGCATCAGAGAACCGATTAAGGCGGCAGCAGATGGCAACAATAATACCGTCAAAATTGTAACTATAATCGGAAAAATAATCTTTTCCAATCTGGATACCGGTCTTAATTGCTCCATTTTAACCCTTCGCTCTTCCCCGGTAGTTAAAGCCTTCATAATTGGCGGCTGAATAATTGGTACTAATGCCATATATGAATAGGCCGCAATTGCGATCGGCCCTAAAAGATGCGGGGACAACTTTGTCGCCAAAAAAATAGCTGTTGGTCCGTCAGCCCCGCCAATGATACTGATCCCCCCTGCCTCCGGCAGAGTAAATCCCAGGAAAAGAGCACCGATAAAGGTGAAGAAAATACCAAACTGGGCAGCTGCTCCCAGTAGTATACTTTTGGGATTAGCAATCAATGGTCCAAAATCAGTTAGAGCACCCACCCCCATAAAGATCAGCGGTGGATAAATTCCCAGTTTAACACCCTGGTATAGCCAGTACAGCAATCCGCCCTCTTCCATCAAGCCGGTTAGCGGTAAATTGGCTAGCAAAACGCCAAAACCGATTGGTAATAATAACAACGGTTCATATTTTTTCTTGATCGCCAAATAAAAAAGGACACAAGCGATTATCAGCATCAATACCTGTTCAATGGTTATATTGGCAAAACCTGTTTCCGCACCAAATTTTAATAAACTATCATACACGACTTTCCCCTCCCCCCGTTTCTCCGATATTATTCAATAATTGCTAAGGTATCACCAGTATCTACTGCATCGCCAGAATTGATAAAAATTGCCTTGACCGTTCCTGAAACCGGTGCGGTGATTTCATTTTCCATCTTCATCGCCTCTAAAATAAAGAGTACGTCACCCTTAGCTACGGCATTACCTTCACTGACCTCTACGGAGACGGTTCCTGGGAGTGGTGCCGTTATTTTTTCACCAGATAAATCAACAGGGGAAGGTGCTTCTTTAACTGCTGGTTTTTCAATCTTTACCCCTGGCTTGGTATTCTCTATTACCGGTTCTTTTGAATGGGTAGTCGCTCCTTCTTTTATTTCCTCTACTTCAACTTCAAAAACCTTATTATTAACACTGATCCGAAATTTTTTCATAAAAAGAACCCCTTTCTACTAATAATAATTTTATTTTTTACACAGAAAAAATAGCCCCCGGCTATTAAGTAATCTGTTTTATATTAATATGGTATTTATTTCCAGTCAATAGTTGGGCCATTACAATACTAATTACTAGCAGATCATTCTCCAGGTTTTCTTCTTCAATTAACTGAGTTTTACTAATTTGCTGTGAGACGGAAGCAGGGATCGTCGGCTTTAAATCCTCTTGATAAAACAAAGATTTAAATAATCTCAAAATTAAAGAAAGAAAATACAAAACAACAAAAACAACTCCCATTCCGATTACCATAACCTGAAGGCCTTCCACAATTAATTCCATCTGTGCTTCTTAACCCCCTTTTTACTAAACTGTTGCTCTGATAATTCCTTCCCCCACTCACCCCCTGTTAACCTATTATTTATGTAGCTATTACGCTCAAATTTTATTGAGGATTATTTGTATTAATCGTCTCACATTATATCATTACAATTACCAAATTTCAAGGTTTCTGAATTCTTTGATAGAAAAAAGAGCTGCCCCAATTTGGGACAGCTCGTTAAATAATTAAATTAACTTATTTAATTCGGTCATCGCTTCGGTAGCTGCTTTCATGATCATATTAATATCACTTAAATAAAGGAGCAGACGCATACCCTTGTTAAGCCACTTTTTTGCATCCTCCCATCGGTGGACATGAATACCGGGGGTAACATGATATTCTTGACAGGCTTTAATTACTTTTTCGATTTGCTCTTCTACCACAGGATGATTAGTTAGTCCCGGTACTCCCAGTGATTGCGAAAGGTCATTAGGACCGATAAAAGCCGCATCAACCCCCGGCACAGAGACAATTTGATCAATCTGGTCTACAGCTTGCTTACTCTCAATCTGAATAATAATTAAGACGTTTTGATTGGATTCCTTTATTATTTCAGCAGCGCTTCGGGGTAAAAAATCACTATGAATCCGTTTGAAAGCTGTTCCCCGCTGTCCCTCAGGATAATATTTGGTATGTTTAATTACATTTTTGGTTTCTTCAACAGTATGGATATTAGGCACCAGTAATCCCTGCGCGCCGGCATCTAACGGTCTTGATAAGAGATGGTCATATTTCCGGTTAGGGACTCTGACCACAGAGACAATGTCTGCTGCCCGGGCGGCAACGATATGATCGGCTACGGTCTGGATACTAAAGGAAGAGTGTTCGCTATCAAATACTAACAGTTCAAAGCCGGCGGTTGCCAACATCTGAGAAATACCGGGAGAACGAAGATCGCTGACCATTGTCCCAAAAACTATTTCACCATTTTTTAGTTTCTCTTTCACCGGATTTTGACGCAATTTAAAACCTCCTTCACTCTAAAAGAATTTTAACTACATTAACAGGTTAGGTAAAAAAGTAACGAGTATCGGAAAAAAGACCATTGTCAATATTACTGCAGCTAAAGCTACAAAGAACCAGAACATCCCTTTGGAAAATTGTAGTACAGATATATTGGCAATATCACAGACAATAAACATCGAAAGCCCTAAGGGGGGCGTGACTAGCCCTACCATTAAAGATAAAGCTGCGATCACGCCAAATTGAACCGGGTCGATTCCGACACTATTAACCAGCGGCATTAACAGGGGAACAAAGATAATGATATTAGCCGAAGGATTAATAAAACAACCGGCAACCAAGAAGGCAGCGATGATTAGCAACAAAACTACTGCCGGTTCGGATGAAATTGTAGTAATCGTATCAGTCAGGACAAGACCAATCCGCTCGCGGGATAATACCCAAGCCAGGGCATAAGCACCGCTGACGATAATCATAATCCGGGCCGTATCTTTACCGGTCTTAACTAACATGGCAAAGAGAGCGGATAATTTAGTCTCTTTATAAACAAAAGTAGAAATGATCAGGGAATAAACTACGGCTACCACACCAGCTTCGGTTGGTGTAAACAACCCTCCCAAAATTCCCGTTAAAATTATTACCGGTGTTGTCAATGCCGGAAAAGCTTCCCGAAAATCACTCCAAAACTGATTAAAGGTTGCTCGTTCGCTTTTAGGGTAATTTCTTCTCTTAGCAAGCACATAAACCACTACCGACATGTAAACTGCCAGTAAAACACCGGGAATAACCCCACCAATAAACAAACGTCCAATTGAAATCCCAGCTACCGAACCGATTAAAACCATCGGAATACTGGGCGGGAAAATTGGTCCAATCGTAGCGGAAGCACCGGTAACAGCCGCCGCAAATTCAGAATCATAACCCTCTTTTTTCATCGCCTTAATCAAAACAGCACCTATCCCACTGGCATCAGCCAATGCTGAACCGGACATACCCGAAAAAATAAAACTGGCCAGGATATTTACATAGGCAGTTCCACCGGTAAAATGCCCGACCAGTGATCTGGTAAATTTGAAAATACGGTCGGTAAGACCCATCTTGTTCATAATATTACCAGCCAGCATATAAAGGGGTATTGCCATCAGACTATATGACTCAGCCCCCACTACCATTCTTAATGGCACCATCGTATTAGGGATAAATGGTTCGGCAATAAAATAAGATAGTGCAGCTATTCCCATAATAAAGGCCACCGGCATTCCGATTAAAAATCCCATTAGCATTATTCCAAATACAATTGAAAGCATCTTTACTTCACTCCTATTTTCTGTAAGATCGAATCAAGCATGAACAGAAATATAAAAACGATCGATACCGGTAAAGGCAGAAACATCAAGCCGCGCGAAAGATGGATCGAAGTAGCATACTGATTGGAGTATGATTTTACTACCGGTAAAGCATAATAAAAAAGGACCCCCAAAAATACCGCCACCACAATATTAACAAAAACCTCCAATCCTTTTCTAACCTGTTCCGGAAACACATAATCAACCAGGTCAACGATAGTATGACCCTTTTGTCGATAAAGCAGGGCTGTCCCCAAAAAGGTAATCCAGACAAATACCCAGGTTGCCATCTCCCCGGCCCAGTACATTGAACCCTGAAAAATATAACGAGTAGTAACCTGCGCAATCAACAGCAAGACCATTACTCCCGTTAATATGCCGATTAGCTTTTCTAACAGTTTTTCCAGAATAGCACCCATCCCCTAACCCCCTTTAGTTTATCGAGAGATACCTGGGGAAATAAGGCATAAAACAACCACTATTCCCCAGGTAAATCGGTAAAAACTAATATTTAATTTCCCTTCCGAATTTTACTTAGCTCGCTCAAGATCTCTTGATAGAATCCGGGTGCCCATTTATCAGCGAACTGTTGCGGAATATCTTGTAAGGCTTTTCTGAAGGCCGCCTGATCGGCTTGAACAAAGACCATCCCCTTTTCTTCCAGTCTGTTTTTCCAGTCCGCTTCTTTTGCCTTTTGTAAATTATTATGGAAGTCGCAAGTTTCTTGGGCCACTTCTAATAGGATCTGCTGTAATCCTTGATCAAGTCTTTGGAAGAACTTTTCACTGACAACATAGGTAAAGAAAGAGCGCTGATGTTCAGTTACATTAACATATTTCTGCACTTCATAGAAAGCCGGTGCATAGATATATGCTAATGGATTTTCCTGGGCTTCAACAATTCCCTGTTTTAAAGCGGTATACAACTCACCGTAAGCAATAGCCTGGGGTTTAGCCCCTAAAGCTTCCCAACTCCTCACATAGATCGGCTGTAAAGGAATCCTTATTTTTAGACCTTTAACTTCTTCAGGAGTACGGATCGGCCGATGGGAAGTCAGGTTACGCGGACCTCGCAAACCGATCCCCAGCATTCTAATCCCTTTATTTTTCAACATCGCCTCACTAACTTTTTCTCCAACCGGTCCATTCATTATTTGCAATACTTCGTCTCTATTCTTGAAAATATAGTAAGCGCTCCAAATGTTGTACTCGGGAGCAGCCTGTTGATGAACAGTAGCCCCCATAATTGCCATATTAACCGTACCTAATTCCAGCGAGGTAACTACATCTACTTCTTTACCCAATTGTTCATTGCCGAATAAGACTACATCAATTTTCCCCTTTGTTCTTTCCTCCAATAATTGCTCAAACTTTTTAGCAGCGATATCTTCTTCCGACCCATCAGCTCCACCGTAAGACAGACTCATTACAATAGGATTTTTCGCCATTGCCACTGCGCTAACTAAAACGAGTCCGATCGTTAACAGTAAGACTACCACCTTTTTCATTTTTATACTCCCCTTTCAAGTTGAATATTTTGACTTAAGTAAAATATTAAACTATTTTACCGCCATTTTTCCGGATTAAACTCACCCCCCTTCAGTAACGTAGAAATGAGGAAACCAATCCTGTTTAACTATTTAAAAATCGGCAAGGTTAAAGTCCCGTCGGGCATGATCAATACTGAAGGATTACCCTTTTTAGCAATGACGCGATCTAATGCCTCCTGTATTGTGGCTTCTACTTCCAGATGCATCTCTTCCAGCTTTTCAGATGCTATTTGACAATCAGTCATAATTACTTGACAATAATTCAATACCTTAGCCGCTAAAAACGCTTTGTGTTCTCCCGGCATAAAACCGTATTTTTGGGCATCTTTGATTACTTGTTGTGGTGTTGCAGCATCAGCTAATACTTGGTAAAAAGCCTTTTCACCAACCCCCTTCTCACAAGGAGCGGGAATTATAATTGTTCCGCCCTTTTTCACAATGGGTCTCGCTCCAAAAACTACATTGTTCCAGGCCCTTGTGGCCTGATAAAGGTTAGTACTTTTTGGGTATCCTGGTATTGATACCACTATATCGTATTCTTGTTCCACTGCTACTTCAAATACCTCGCGGGCCTTTTTCACACCTTTTTCAAAGGCTTTAATCGGGTGGCCGGCATATACAGCTAGTAATTCTTTTTTTCCATTCTGCACTACATTGACGATGAAGTCAATCCCAACTGCCATCGCGGCCTCGGTCAGAAATTGCCGAAAAATATTATCTTCAATAATTCCCAATCTGGTTTTAGGGTGTTCCAATATCTGATAATTATGGGTAGCAGCCAGGGTCTCCAGGCCGGCCACCCCTACGGAAAGGGTCTTAACCCCTCCGCTATAACCGGCAAAGAGATGGGGTTCAATAATCCCGGTAGCTATCTTTACATCAGCATCAAGCACCAGATCATTAATTACAATCGGAAAACCGCATGCTGAATTACCAAGAGATTTTAACCTGGTCGGGTCCAACGGGGCATGATTAATAACCTTTACCCTTTTCATTACCCCTGCTCCCAGCATCTCGGTCAATTCTTCGATTGTATTTGCTTCATGCTTGCCCAGGGCATTCACTACGATAATATTATCCATCTTTACCCCGGCTAGCGCCAGTTGATCTAACAGAAGCGGTACAATTATATCTTCCGGTAGTTTCCTGGTTGTATCGGTAACGATAATAGCTACTCGATCATCGGGTCGAACTGTCTCAAACAATCTCTTCCGACCAATCGGATGAGCTATTGCTTCCTGAATAGCATTATCTACATCTCCGATCACAGGTAGATCTTTCGGTCGGATTACTTTACTCTCTATTCCCGTCGGAATTGAAAAACTAACTTGCTTTTTTCCAACGGAGGCCGCAAATTTCTGCATAAAATCCTCATCCTTCCAAGATTAGACTGCCCCCATATCTTCCAGAACTTTTTTCAACTTAGCCCTATTTTCGGCAGTCATTTCCCCCACCGGTTTTAAAGTTGTTCCGACATCAATCCCGACAAGCCTTAGACCTTCTTTCATCACTACCGGGAAGGTAGCCAGGCTAAAAGCAAGACGAAGAGGGGCCAGCTCAAACTGGGCTTTCCGGGCCTGCTCCAGGTTTCCTCTGACAAATTCTTGATAAATCCTAACTGGAATCGAAGGAACAATGTTAGCAGTAGCCGTAATTGAGCCCTTACCACCATAACAAAGCGTACCTAGAATTAAAGTATCGGTTCCGCACAATACAGCGAAACTGGCATCGGTTCTCCTGATATATTCACCGGTTAAAGTCAGGTTGCCACTACTATCTTTAATCCCCAGGATGTTTTCTATTTTGCTTAGTCTTTCCACCAAAGCACCTTCAATAGTTATACCGGTCTTTCCGGGATTATTATAAAGAAGAACCGGAATGCTGACCGATTCGGCTACAGTCTTGTAATGCTGATATAATTCCTCCTGACTAGGACTAATAAAAACGGGAGTTAGAACCGATACTGCCTCCACCCCAACTGATGCCGCCATCTGTGTTAAAGCAACGGTTTCTTTAGTAGTAATTGCACCAGTACCAGCATAAACCGGTACCCGCCCATTAGCTTGCTCAATCACTGTCTCCATAATATCTTTTTTTTGCGCCAGGGTAAGGCCATACCACTCTCCGGTGCTTCCTACCGGGAAAAGACCGTGTACCCCACCGTCAATTAAATAATCGGTTAACTGACGTAAAGCCATTTTGTTTACATTGCCATGCTGATCGAGCGGAGTAACCATGGCGGGAATAATTCCTTTTGCTTCAAATACCATCATCAAACACCCCTTTTTATTTTTTTATTATATTCTATTAACTGGCCAGGTAGGTTCCTGCTTATTAAGCACTTCAATAATTCCCTGTGCAGCATGACAGGCCATTTTAACCATTGATTCATAGCTATGGGCAGCCATATGTGGAGTTACAATTGTGTTCTCCAGCTGAAATAGTAGATTATCCTTGGCCGGCGGTTCTGTAGCGTAGACATCCAATCCGGCTCCGGCAATTTCACCCCTTTCCAGCGCCTCAATTAAATCTTCTTCTTTGACGATCTGACCGCGGGCACAGTTAATTAAAAAAGCCGTTTGCTTCATCATCGCAAATTCTTTTTTACCAATCATATCCCTGGTCTGCTCAGTCAAGGGTAGGTTCAGAGAAATAAAATCAGCTTCTTTAAATACCCTTTCCCAATCATCAGTAACTTCAATCAAGGTATTAACCTCAGTCTGGGTTACAAAGGGATCATAACCGAGAACCTTCATATCAAACCCCCGGGCTGCCTTGATCGCAACCTGTTGGCCAATCTTGCCCAGACCAATGACTCCTAAAATTTTATCGGACAACTCTACATCAATATAAATATTGCGGACCTCAAACCGGCCTTCGCGCAGAGCTAGATCAGCCTTTCGCATCTGTTTGGCCAGCGCAACCATCAACCCGATTGTATGCTCGGCAACAGAAATATTATTGGCAATAGGTGTATTGGTTACCTGTACACCATGTTCAGTAGCTGCTTTTAGATCGATATTATCAACCCCGGCGCCATGACGAGCAATTACCTTAAGGCTTTTAGCGGCTGCAATTACTTCCCGGGATAATTCACCAGTTCTAACTAAAATTGCATCACTATCCACTACCTCTTTCTTTAGATTATCAATACTGACGTCAGCAAGCTGTTTAACCGTATAACCCTGATCCTGTAACAATTTTACTCCTTCTTCAGCTATTGGCTGAACAATCAAGACTTTTACCATCTAATCTTACCACTCCTTTCCATAATTTCTTTCCATAATTTAAAGTCTGTTTTAGCAAATTATTGTTACCTGTCAAGCGGTCTGACCAAATAAAATCCTTTTATTTTGCTGTCAAGCGGTCTTACCAGTTTACGAACAAAAAGCTCGCCTTTATCTGGTTAGCAGATCCCGCCAGACCGTAAAAAGATGTTCCTGCATATATTTACCGGCTTTTTCCGGATCGCCGTCTTTTATCGCCCGGAAAATATTCCGATGTTCCAGTAGATACCTTTCCTGAGCCTTTTTATTCAAATTGAGATGACGTCTCTGGTTGCTCCAAAACTCATCTTTGAGCAGATAGGAAATCTGTTCCATCACCTTAATCAAGAATTTATTTCTGGACATCTCGGCAATAATAAAGTGGAACTTAGCATCAACTTCCAATCTCTCTTCAATGCTAGCCCCACCCCTCTGCAAGAACTCCTCCATTTTTTTTATTTCCTGCTCCAGGGCGATAATCTCGTCATTTTCTGCTTTTTTGGCAGCAATGCTGGCCGTACCTGTTTCAATCGTAATCCGGGCTTCCAGTAATTCAAAGGGTTCACTATCATCCAGAAAACGCTTAATCAATTGATCACTAATCGTAAATTTAGAAATATCCATCACAAAACGGCCTTCTCCTGGTTTACTCTCAACCAGTCCGATAATTTCCAGCGCACTCAAGGCCTCCCTTAAAGTAGGACGACTGACATTAAGTTGTTCCACCAATTCCCTTTCCGATGGAAGTTTTTCGCCAGGTTTAAATACCCCCTCTTTAATCAGTATTTTAAACTGATCGATAATTTCCATATAGGCTTTTTTTGTTTGAATCGGCATTAATTTCATGGTTTCAACTCCAACTGCTTTTCTTTATTTTTATCTTAAAATTCTACTATTTATCTGTCAAGCGGTTTTACCAGTATATAATATATATTTGATATTAACAGTAAAATTCCTGCCTTATTATTAAAATTTTTTTGATTATTTATTGCAAATAAAAAAAGGACCTATAAGCAGCTTATAGGTCCTTTCTGTGCTTCGTTTTATAATCCCCTTAATTTCTGGGGTTTTCAATCTGGGCTTGCGCCGCAGCTAAACGAGCGATCGGCACACGGAAGGGTGAGCAAGAAACATAATTTAAGCCGGTCCGATGGCAGAAATCAACCGAACGCGGTTCTCCGCCATGTTCTCCGCAAATACCGATCTTCAGGTCGGGATTGGTTGAACGACCTTTAGTGACGGCAATATCGACTAGTTGTCCTACTCCGGTCTGATCAAGTACCTGGAAAGGATTGGTCTCAAAAACCTCTTCTTCCAGGTAATGAGCCAGAAACTTTCCTTCGGCATCATCACGACTAAAGCCGAAGGTAGTCTGGGTCAAGTCATTGGTCCCAAAGGAGAAGAAGTCCGCTTCCCGGGCAATCTCATCAGCAACCAGGCAGGCCCGGGGCAACTCAATCATCGTCCCTACCGTATAATCGAGTGTTACACCATATTTTTCGATTACATCTTGCGCAGCATCTACAACTACCTCATTCATCAGCGTGTATTCTTTAATATGGGAGACTAGTGGAATCATCACTTCGGGATGAACATCCAGTCCCTCTTTTTTCAGTTCGCAGGCTGCCTCAAAGATTGCTGTTGCTTGCATTCGATAGATCTCCGGATAAGTAACACCTAGTCGGCAACCTCGATGACCGAGCATCGGATTCATTTCGTGTAATCTTTCAATCGTCTTTAGCAGTTCTTCTTTTTCGGCAATTTCTTTATTTGCCCCGCCCTGAGCCTTCATTTTAGTTATTTCAACCAGCAATTCACTATGATCTGGTAGAAACTCATGTAAAGGTGGGTCAAGCAAGCGGATCGTAACCGGACGCTCAGCCATTGCTTTAAAGATACCTTTAAAGTCACCCTTTTGCATCGGCAGCAGTTTCTCCAGGGCTTTTTCCCGCTCTTCTTTATTATCAGCCAGAATCATCTTTTGAACAATCGGCAAGCGCTCTTCATCAAAGAACATATGCTCAGTACGGCAGAGACCAATTCCTTCAGCCCCAAACTCAACAGCCGCCTCGGCATCCTCAGGGGTATCAGCATTAGTCCTTACTTGCATCGCCCTGATTTGATCAGCCCATTCCATCAGTTTTTCAAAGTTCTCATCCATTTCCGGTTCAATCGTCGGAACTTCACCTAAATAGATGTTTCCGGTACCACCATCAATTGTAATCGCATCACCTTTTTTAACTACCGTTCCATCAGGTGCTGTAAATTCTTCGCGCGAATAATCTACTTTGATATCCTCACAACCGGATACAGCCGGTTTACCCATTCCCCGGGCAACCACTGCTGCATGACTGGTCATCCCACCACGGGATGTCAGTATCCCCTGGGCGGCAGCCATACCATGAATATCCTCCGGTGAGGTTTCTATTCTGACCAGGATAACCTGTTCACCTTCCTTACCCATTTCAGCCGCTTCGTCAGAATCAAAGATTACTTTCCCTGTAGCAGCACCGGGAGAAGCATCCAGACCTTTGGCCAGCGCTTTCAGATCAGCATCAGGATCAATTCTTTTATGAAGTAATTCATCCAGTTTCTGGGGTTCGACCCGAAGAAGGGCAGTCTTTTGATCAATTAAACCTTCTGTTTCCAGGTCAACGGCAATTTTCACTGCTGCTTTGGCCGTCCTCTTACCGGTACGGGTCTGCAACATAAAGAGCTCACCCTCTTGAATCGTAAACTCAACATCCTGTACATCGGTATAATGTCTTTCCAGTTTATCAAAAATAGCGGTTAACTCGCGATAAATTTCCGGCATCTCTTCTTCCAGTTGGGCAATCGGTTTCGGTGTCCTGATCCCGGCTACAACATCTTCCCCCTGCGCATTTTTCAGATATTCACCATAGTATTCATTTTCACCGGTAGAGGGATTACGGGTAAAGGCCACCCCTGTACCGGAGTTTTCACCCATGTTGCCGTAAACCATTGTTTGGACATTAACTGCCGTTCCCCAGTGATGAGGAATTTCGTTGATATTTCGATAATTGATCGCCCGTTCATTATTCCAGGAACCAAAAACGGCACCAATTGATCCCCATAACTGTTCTTCCGGTTTCTCCGGAAATTTAATCCCTTTTTCTTGCTTAATATGGGCTTTAAATTGGGCGACCAACTCTTTCAATGCAGCTACATCTAGTTCATTGTCAAATTTTACGCCCCGTTCCTCTTTCTTTTCCTCAATCATGTGTTCAAAATCGGCACCATTCATATCAAGAACCACATTACCATACATCTGAACAAAGCGTCGGTATGAATCATATGCAAAACGCTCATTTTTAGTCTGCTTGATCAGACCTTCGATTGTTTGATCATTTAAGCCAAGATTCAACACCGTGTCCATCATTCCCGGCATGGAAATGCGGGCCCCGGAACGAACCGAAAAAAGGAGGGGATTATCTACATCGCCAAATTTCTGGCCCATATATTCTTCCATCTTTGCCACTGCTTCATTTACCTGCTCCACTAATCCTTCCGGATAATTTCGGTTATTCTCATAGAAAAGTGTGCAAACATTGGTAGTAATCGTGTATCCTGGCGGGACATTAATCCCCAAATTAGTCATCTCAGCCAGGTTTGCCCCTTTACCACCAATTAGATTTTTCAATTCTTGCGTACCGTCAGCTGTGCCTCCACCAAATACATAAACAAATTTTTCTTGCGCCATTAATCAATACCTCCTTAAAGATAGCTACCCTCTGATCTATTATTCTTTACATAAAAAATAAATATGTAATCAGCCAATTAAATCCCTTTGCTCACCCCCAAAATAAATAATCTTTTCTAATGTTACAAGAATAAAGATTCAACAAAATACAATCAAAATCCTGCTTGTCCCTGCTTTTTTAAATTTTAATATATTTCTTAAATATATAAAACTTCAATCAAATTGGTCGCTCCACTTTTATTGATCGGTACACCGGCTGTAATTACGACCAGATCTCCCTTGTCCAGTAAGTTATTTCTTAAGACTGAAGTAATTGCTATCTCGATCATCTCATCGGTAGTTCTACTTTTAGCCACCAGTAAAGGGTAAACCCCCCAACTGATCGTCAGGGTGTGTCGTACCATATCATCAGGAGTTACCGCTATGATCGGCAATAATGGACGATGTTTGGAGACCATTCTGGCCGTAAAACCAGAACTGGTAGAACTGATAATCGATTTTGCCTTAAGATCAATAGCCGTTTTACAGGAAGCAAAACTAATTGCTTCAGTCACCGTAGTTGAAGAAGGTGTTTTATATTTAAATATTTCATCCTGATATGATTTGGAGTTTTCGATCTCTCTGGCAATATTATCCATAGTCTGAACTGCTTCCACCGGATAATCACCAATTGCCGATTCGCCTGATAGCATAATCCCATCGGTTCCATCAAAGATCGCATTAGCCACATCAGATGCTTCGGCTCTGGTTGGTCTGGGGTTGCGAATCATTGAGTCCAGCATCTGGGTGGCAGTAATAACCGGTATAGCCGCTTGATTGCACTTATGGATAATCGATTTTTGAATCAGCGGTACCTTTTCCGGGGGAATCTCTACCCCAAGATCTCCCCGGGCCAGCATAATCCCGTCAGCTACCTCAATGATATCATCAATATTATCTACGCCCTCTTGATTCTCAATCTTGGCGATTATTTTGATCTTTTCGACCTTTTCGGACTGAAGAAGCTGCCTTATTTCATTCACATCTCCCGCTTTTCGGACAAAAGAAGCGGCAATAAAATGAATCCCTTTTTTTATACCAAATTTAATATCTTCAACATCTTTTTCGGTTAAAGCCGGTAATTGCAGCGATACTCCGGGCAGATTAACCCCTTTATGTGAACAAAGGATTCCTCCGTTAATGATCTGGCAAGTAATCTGCTTACTATTAACCCCCTTGACTTTTAATTCAATCAAACCGTCATCAATCAGAATCCGGGAACCCGGATTGACGTCTAAGGGTAAGTGATCATAAGAAACAGAAATACAGGAACCATCCCCGAGTAGCTGATCGGTGGTCAGGGTTATTTCTTCGCCTTTCTCTAATAAGACTTCACCCCCGGCTACTTCCCCTGTTCTAATCTCCGGCCCTTTTGTATCTAACATGATGCCAATAGTACTTCCCAGTTCAGCCTCGACCTCTCTGACCAGATCGATCAACTTGCCGTGATGTTCATGGCTGCCGTGGGAAAAATTCAAACGGACGACATTTAGTCCTGCTTTGACGAGTTTACTTACTAATTCCTTGCTCTCACTAGCAGGACCAAGCGTACAAATAATTTTAGTTTTTCTCATCGCTCTAAACCCCCCGCGGTTTTTATCAAGAAAGAATGTGTCCCAGACTGTATAATTCCATATTAATATCTTTTCTAGTATTAAGTATTTCACTGAGGTCATGGGTTACAATCTCATTATCACAGAACCCAACCATCTTATTTTTCTGACCGGCTAAAAGCAGTTCAACCGCCCTTGCTCCCATCCGACTGGCAATTATTCTGTCCAGGGCAGTAGGAGAACCCCCCCGCTGGAGGTGTCCTAAAATTATTACTCTGGTTTCTTGCCCGGTTCTTTCGGCAATAATCCGACCGATCGAATAGGCGACACTTTCTTTTGCATCGGGGTTTGTTTGAAAATCAGCCGCAATCCCTTCCGCCACCAGAATCAAATTGTGTTGCTTCCCCCTTTGCTGTCTGGCAATCAACTTATCACAAATCTCCTGTAAATCAAACTCCATCTCCGGAATCAATATTGCCTCAGCCCCACTGGCCAGGCCGGTCATCACCGTCAGGAATCCATTATCTCTACCCATCGTTTCAATTACGAAAGTACGTTCATGCGAGGTAGCCGTATCTCTAATTTTATTGATCGCATCCAGGATTGTATTCATGGCGGTGTCATACCCGATCGTATAATCAGTACCGGCCAGATCATTATCAATTGTCCCGGGGATTCCGATCGCCGGTATCCCTAGTTCCAGGTTAATCTTTTCAGCCCCACGGAAAGACCCGTCCCCACCGATCACAACCAATCCTTCGATGCCGTTTTCCTGCATATTCCGCAAGGCCTTTTGCCGTCCTTCAACGGTCATAAACTCATCACAACGGGCCGAAAGAAGGACCGTCCCTCCCCGCTGGATAATATCAGAGACTGAATTACGGTCCATCGTTCGGAAATCTGCCTCAATTAAGCCGGCATAACCCCTCATTACACCGACTACTTCCAGGTCATGATAAAGACCAGTCCTGACGACTGATCTAATTGCGGCATTCATGCCAGGGGCATCGCCCCCACTGCTTAGTACTGCTATTCGATTCAATCTACTTCCTCCTTAAGGATGTCTTGTGGTTTGATTAATTGATCATCATAGCTAAATCTGCCGATATTTCTGTACTTTTGGTAGCGCCTTTCTAATAATTCAGCAGTAGAACATTGGGATAAATCTTTGATTGAGGATAGAATAACCGCTTTAATAGTCCGGGCCATCTCGGCAGGGTCCTTATGGGCCCCACCGGCTGGTTCCTTAATAATCTGATCGATTAGGCCCAGTTCCTGCAATGGAGCCGCAGTTATCTTTAGGGCTTCTGCCGCCTCAGAAGATTTTTCTGAATTCTTCCACAAAATAGCCGCACAGGCTTCCGGTGATGAGACCGAGTAATAACAATACTCCAGCATCATTATTTTATCACCCAGGCCGATACCCAGGGCACCGCCACTCCCACCTTCACCAGTTACAATAACGATAATCGGTACTCTTAAATCAGACATCTCCATCAAATTTAGGGCAATAGCCTCAGCTTGCCCTCTTTCCTCTGCACCAATACCGGGGTAAGCCCCGGGGGTGTTAACGAAACTAACAACCGGCCGATTAAATTTTTCAGCCTGTTTCATTAAACGCAACGCTTTCCGGTATCCTTCCGGATGGGCCATTCCAAAATTCCTTTTCAGGTTCTCCTTGGTCGATTTTCCTTTATTATGTCCTAAAAAAGTCACCGCAGTATGATCAATCAAACCAATCCCACCCAGAATAGCCGGGTCATCACCGAATCTACGATCTCCATGCAGTTCGATAAAATCGTCAAAAATATGTTGGACATAATCCTCAGCGGTAGGTCGATTTTGATGACGGGCAATTTGCATAACCTGTTTTGTATTCAACCCGGCATAGATCTCTTTTTGCAAATTCTCAGTCCGTTCTTTCAGTCGATTAATCTCCTCACTTAAATCGATCCCCTTCTCATCCATAAATGACTGTAGTTCTTTTATCTTTCCCGCCAACTCCAGCAGTGGTCGCTCAAAGTCAAGAATATTATTTAACATTACTTTTCACCCCGGTCTGGTGAATACTTAAAATTTTAACCAATTCATCTCTGAGATGACGACGATTAACTACTCGATCGAGCATCCCGTGTTCCAATAAAAACTCAGCTCGCTGGAAGAATTTCGGCAGATCGGCACTAATTGTCTGCTTAATTACTCTGGGACCGGCAAAAGCAATCAGGGCCCCTTTTTCGGCCAGGATAAGATCAGCTAAAGAAGCAAAACTAGCTGTTACTCCGCCGGAAGTAGGATCAGTCATGATTGAAATAAATAATACCCCTTGCTGATGGAGGCGCTTAACCGCAGCACTGGTCTTAGCCATTTGCATCAAGGAAAACATCCCTTCCTGCATCCGGGCACCACCGGCCGTACTAAACAACAGGAGGGGTTTTTTGCTTTCAATCGATCGCTCAATCGCCAGGAAGATCTTCTCTCCTACCACCGAACCCATACTCCCCCCCATAAAATAAAAATCCATCACCCCTACAATTACCGGAAATCCCCCCACCGTTCCTTCTCCAGTAACTATTGCTTCATTTAAGCCGGTTTTTTCTCTAGCTTTATGCAGCTTTTCTTGATAATCAGGAAACTGTAAGGGATCAACACTATAGATATTTGTGGCAAATTCTTTAAAACTTCCCTCATCAAGGGTAATCTTAATTCTCTCCCCTGCGGGTAACCTGAAATGGTAATCACATTTAGGGCAGACCATTAAATTCTCTGTCAGCTTTTTGTTAAAAATTATTTCATTACAGCTTTTACATTTAGTCCAAAGACGGTTGTCAGGCATTACATCCTTTTTAACCTGCTTTTCCTTTTTATCTCTGGTCTTCACCGTTACATAGTTTTTACCAAAGAGATCTTTTAGCATAATTTCACCTAACCTTTAACCTCAGCTTAATTTAATAAGTCTCATTCAAATACTGGTAAACATCTTCAGCTTCAGAAGCAGGTACTTTTATTTGATAGTTTCCTCCATCTGTTAATTCAATCTTGACCAGAAAACCTTCGTTGGTTAATTTCTCTTTTAACTCCTGGGCTTCTTTTTTAGTAGCTATATATACTACCTGCCACATATTAACCCCTCACATTCTTAATAGTGTATATATTTTCTAGTTGAGCTGAAGCCTTGAAAATAAAAACCAGCTGATTAGTCTGGTTTAATATCCTGAACCTATTGACCCGTGCTTAGTCAATAATTCAGCCTTTCCCCGAACTTTAATCGCTGAAGTATGTTCAGTAAACTGTGCCACCAGCACCTCTCCCTTATCCAGCTTTTCTGTATGGTTAAATCTGGTTTCTTTACCTCTGGTTAAACCAATAATAGTAACTCCATCCTCTAGGGCTTTAATTAAAATATATTCAGCCTGAATATCCATGCTGATACCCCCTTTATTTTTTTTATCATACACTTTTTTCATTTTAATGTCAAGATATTGAGATAAGCCTTCCCCCACTTCGTTTTTAGCTATAAAATAGCTTGGCCGGTCAGGCTCAAAATCAGTACAATCACCCCGGCCAGGAGGATTCCGGCCACAATAGCCGGAAAGGCGTAACGGAAGCGGATTTTAAACAAGATAGCAGCCATTGAAGCGGTCCAGGCCCCGGTTGTAGGCAGGGGAATCGCCGTAAATAAAATCAATCCCAAGGCCCCATACTTATTGATCTGTTTACTCTTCCTAAGTGTCCTTTGATCCAGCCAGTTAAAAAATCGTTCCATCAGTGCAGAATACCTGATTAAAAGGTCACGAACCGGTTGCAGCAAAAGTAATAACGGGATAACCGGAACAACATTGCCGAAAACGGCTAACCAGTAGGCCTTACCCGGTTCTATTCCTAACGATATCGCTAAAGGGATTGCCCCCCTCAGTTCAACTATCGGTAACCCTGCCGTGAAAAATACGGCCCATTCCTTAGAAAAAAATTGATTAAACCATTGAAAAATAGAGTTATCCATTTTATTAGCCCCCCATTTGTTCGTCAGTTTATTGGTATGTTAATGCTGGCAACGATTAGTAAATATTATAACCTTTAGCACCAACAATCTCTTTCAGCTTTTTTTCAAATTGATTACTGCTTGTGATCCAGTATGTTTGATCAATTAAGATAATCGCAGCGGAGTCTACACTGTTTATCTGGAAAAAAACGGGTACCCCTCCCTGATGTTGTTTAAAGAGTTGCTCCAGCAGCGCAAACTGCTGACTGTTTTCCGGTTTAATCTCTAGAAAAGGCCAATCGAGTGAAATGATCCTTTCAGCTAAAACCTTATCTTCATCAATCCTCCCTTTAATTAAGAGCCTATTTGTCGGTTTAATTATCGTTTTGACCCCGTGATATAAATCGGGAAAGACAACCACCTCGATTTTACCCGACCAGTCCTCAATTGTCAAGAAAGTCATCAAACTATTTCTTTTGGTTAGATGTTCTTTGCTCTCGATTACCGTTCCGGCAATAGTTACTTCCCCTTCGGTTCGCTCGGACAGCGTATGACGATCTCCTGTGGTGAAATGGTTGATCTTCTCGCGGTAACAGTCCAGGGGATGGGCTGATAAGTAAATACCCAGATACTCTTTTTCCTGTTCAAGCCTTACTGCCAGGTCTAATTCTTCTAAAGCAGGATACTCAATTACATCCTGAAAAAACTCCTCTCGTTCTTCGACCAGGTCAAAGAAAGAGGTCTGTCCGGCAGTACGTTGCCGCCTGCCGGAATTAGCTTTCTCATAGATCTCTTCAAACTTGACCAACAGTTGTGAGCGGTTCTGCGGAAAAACAGCAAAGGCCCCGGCTTTAATCAATGCCTCAATCACCGGAATATTAATTTTACTCAAATTGACCCGCTTAATAAAATCCTCGAACGAACCGAACGGCTCGGTCGTTCTTTCCTCAATAATTGCCCTAATGGCACTCGTACCGACATTTTTAATTGCCTTTAAGCCAAAAAGGATCTCTCCCTGCCGACCGGTCTTGAACTTATATCCGCTTTGATTAATATCGGGCGGAAGGACCGCCAGGCCCATCTCTTGACACTCCCGGATATATTGACCGACTTTATCCAAATTATTCATTACTGAAGATAATAAGGCGGCCATAAATTCCGCCGGGTACTTTACTTTAAGATAGGCGGTCTGGTAAGCCAGCATAGCATAAGCTGTACTATGGGACTTATTAAAACCATACCCGGCAAAATACTCCATCTGATTAAATATGTGCTCAGCTATCTCTTTTTCAATTCCGTTTGCTTGTGCCCCCCGGATAAACCGTTCCCTTTCATTAGCAATCAGTTCTTTTTTCTTTTTACCCATTCCCTCTCTCAACAAATCAGCCTCACCCATTGAATAGCCAGCCAGTTTACTGGCTATCTCGATCACCTGTTCCTGGTAGAGAATTAAGCCAAAAGTCTCCGCCAGGATCGGTTCCAGAGTTGGGTGTAAGTAATCCGGTTGGCGCAAACCGTGGCGGCTTTCAATGTAATGATCAACTAAACCGCTTCCCAACGGCCCCGGTCTCCCCAGGGACAGGATAGCAATCAAATCGGAAAAACAGTCTGGCCGCAACCGTTGGTTTAAATCACGAAAGAGATATGATTCCATCTGGAAAACACCCAGTGTCTTCCCTTCCTGTAACAACTGATAAACTTCAGGAAGAGCCAGGTCCAGGTTATCAATAGCCAGTTCAACACCATGTTTTTCCTTAATTAACTCTAGGGTGTTGCCGATTACGGTTAAATTTCGCAATCCCAAAAAATCCATCTTTAGTAAGCCTAATTTTTCCAGGTCATCCATCGGATATTGGGTAATAATGGTCTGATCCTGGCTCTGTAGCGGAATAATCTCACTAAGATCATCAGGACCGATAATCACCCCGGCGGCGTGAGTAGATATATGCCGGGGTAACCCTTCAATCCCCCGGGCATAATCCAGCAACTTTCTCGTCTCCTGGTCTTCTTGGTAGAGCTGCTTTAAATTGGTATTGCTTTCAATTGCTTCATCCAGGGTAATCCCCGGCCGACCCGGGACCATTTTGGCGATCCGGTCAACCTTTTTAATCGGTAGATCTATTACCCTACCCACATCTCTAATGGCAGCTCTAGCCGCCATAGTCCCAAAAGTACCGATCTGTGCCACCCGGTTACGGCCATGTCTTTCCTTGACATATTCAATAATATCGTCCCGCTGTTCATCAAAATCAATATCAATATCAGGCAGTTTTACCCGCTCCGGGTTTAAAAATCTCTCAAAAATTAAATTATAATCTAAGGGATTAATCTTGGTTATCCCAATCAGATAGGAAACCAGACTTCCCGCAGCCGAACCGCGGCCAGGGCCAACCCTGATCCCTTTTCGCTCGGCAAAATCAATAAAATCCCACACGATCAGGAAAGATGAGACATAACCCTTCTCTTCAATAATTTTCAGCTCATAGTCCAGTCTGTCCCGGACCTGTTGCTGCCCGGTAAGCCCTCGTTTTTTTAATCCCTCTTCACACTTTTCGCGCAAAAGCCCGGCCAGGGGTTTTGGTGCTTTATCTTCCGGGAATTCGGGGAGATAAAAGGTGTGAAAATCCAGCTTTACTTCACAACGTTCCGCTATGCTAAGCGTATTTAAACGGGCTTCGGTTAAACGGGGAAACAAAGCCGTAATCTCTTCTTCGGTCTTAAAATAAAACTGATCATTCGGAAAGGTCAGACGGTCTTGGTCAGCAACCCTTTTCCCGGTCTGAAGGGCCAGTAAAATATCATGGCAATCGGCCGAAGACTGCTCCAAATAATGAACATCATTAGTAATTACTAAAGGGATATTCAAGGAGGCACCTAATTTAATTAACTGGCTATTGACCTGTTTTTGTTCCGGCAGGAAATGGTCCTGTAATTCCAGGAAAAAATTATCCCGGCCAAAAATAGCCTGATAATCACCGATCACCTTTTCCGCTGCTTTGTGCTCACCCCGCAAAAGCAGTTGAGGTATCTCTCCCTTTAAACAGGCCGACAGGGCAATTAATCCCTGTCTGAATTGATAGAGTAACTCTTTATCGACACGGGGTTTATAGTAAAACCCCTCCAACCAGCTACTGGAAACTATTTTAATTAAATTGTGATACCCCTGATTATCGGCAGCTAATAGGATGAGATGATACCTTTCCCGGTTTTTTTTATCATGACGGGAGACCGGACTCAGATAGACTTCACAGCCAAGGATCGGCTTTATGCCGGCCTTAAGTGCCTGTTGATAAAAGTTTACTAATCCATATAATACTCCGTGGTCAGTTATTGCTGCGGCCGGCATTGCCAGTTCCTGGGTCTTCCTGACCAGGTCTTTAATCCGGAGGGCTCCGTCCAGCAAACTGTATTCAGTATGATTATGCAGATGGACAAAGCCTTTAACCGGCTTATTGTTTTTTCCCGGAGCCATCGGTAATCATTCCTCCCCTGCTTTTCTAAACCGCCTTTAGTCATCACTTTACTATTTCCTCTTTAATTACCTAAATCCTTCTTTTAATATATCCAGTCGGGTCGGAAATAATTATGGGGTAAAGCCTATTGTCATAAATAGCTTTTTTACTAATTATAATATAAAGAGGTGAGATATTATGAACAGGATTATTCCCGTCTTCTTTATTGCCCTGGGGGTTGTACTAGGGGGGTCCTTTATTGGCAGTATCAGCGGTATTTTAACTCAACAACCCCCTCTGAAATTAATGACCGATATTGCTGATGATATCAAACTATATGCGATTATTAGTGCAATCGGCGGGACCTTTACCAACCTCCGCCTGTTAGAGGGATTATTTCAGGGAGAGCTGATCATCCTGGTCCAACAGTTTATTATCTTGCTGACTGCTTTCCTGGGGGCCCAGTTAGGGTACTGGCTGATCATTATCTTCTGTGGGGGCAAATAACTTGGCCGGCCCGATTATTGCTTTTACCAGAAAAGAGTTAACCTTGTTGGTTGTTGTTTTTACCCTGGGGGTAATCCTGGGGGCAACCCTTTTAAACGTTTATGCCGGTATTCAGATCGACCGCCTAATTTTTGAAAAAAATGAATTAACTAGCCGGGTGGAAGAACAGGATAAACAGATCAAAGAGTTGGAAAAAAATATCGAACAATATAAACATCATTCGATCAGTAAGATTACGGTTAAACTCCAGACAGAAGTCAATAAACACACTGAACAGGAGATCAGCAAAAAAATCCGCCAACTACTAGCCGGATTACTGGGCCGAGATACCCGGCAAATTGATCCGCTCTTGCTTAGAGATGTGATCAATGACCGGCTGATCGAGGTGGGCGGTGAAACATATCATCTTGAATTGCTCTTTATGGTGATCACTAATGAACTGGAATTATATTTTAAAGTAAGCCTTCCCCAGCGCCAAGAAGAAGAGTAAAAAGATCAATAGATTACTTTATTTTTGGTAATAATAATGTTATAATTAAGGAAAAGTTCAATAGAGGGGTGTTATCCAGATGGAAAACGAAGTAAAGAAAATTTTAAATAAAATACGACCCAGCCTCCAGGCAGACGGTGGAGACTGTGAACTGGTAAGTGTCTCTGAAGATGGGGTAGTTAAAGTAAAACTACTGGGGGCTTGTCATGGTTGTCCCATGTCAACCCTCACCCTTAAAAATGGGATTGAAAAAACCCTGAAACAACATGTACCCGGAGTTAAAGAAGTGGTTTCGGTTTAAAAGTCAAGCACCCTATTCTTCCGGGTGCTTTTTTTCTTCCTGTGGTAAACCCAGTTCCAGATCAGAAAATATTATTTCCTGCAGGTCATTAATGACAATACCCATTCTATATTCAGCTTCAATATATTTTTTTACCTTCTGGTTAAGATTAATAATCTCCCTTAAATTATTAAGTTTTGTTTTTTCTTCCTCGCTGATTTCCTGACCGGAGAATACTTTAGCCTGAAGATTCATCTCTTCTTTCCGGAAATCCTGCAACATTTCGCTGGCCTTTCCGTCGTCCAGGAGCTCCTTTCGTACGACCAGAAAGTCTTGGTACTCGGTTGATTCCTTGATATTCCGGGCTAACCGGTGGGCCAAATCATAAACTACCATTTAATCTCACTCCTTTTTATTTAAAATAAATAATATCACTGACAATGGTTTGACTTAATTCAATAATACCAAAAGAATACTGTGCTTGCAAACGCCGATCGGTTGGTGAACCGGGGTTAAAATACAACTGGCCGTTAATCTTTTGATTAAGTGCTTTATGGGTATGACCAAAAATAATAATATCCTCTTCCGGAAATAAATACGATAACTTATCCATAATATGTCCCCGCAGTTTATGCCCATGAGCCACCCCGATCTTATAACCGAGCAGTTCTAAATTTAAACGGGCCGGCAGAGTACTTTGTAGTTCAAGTGGATCGGCATTGCCATGAACAGCTTTAACTGGAGCCAGTACTGACAGCTGCTCGATCACCCCGGGGGAAACCAGATCACCGGCATGGATAATTAAATCGACCTTATTGAATTGATCAAGCATTCTTCCGGGCAGCTCCCAGTTCTTACCTGCCATATGGGTATCAGAGACCACACCTATCTTCATCAGCACTCACCTCATTAGCTAAAAAGCAATTTGCCCAGTAAAGGCCTTTTAATCTCCACAGCCCTGTACTGACATAATTCCTGACAACAAAAACATCGAATACAACCGGCAAGGTCTACCTGCGGTTTTTGCTCGATCATCTCGATTACCCCGGCCGGACATGCACGGTAACATTCCGCACACCCGGTACACTTCGCTAGCCGAAAAAATGGTCTTGGCCTGAGTAAGTACTCCACGACCCGGGCAATCGGTTCAGGTAGCTTCTGATCCAGTAAATTCGATGCCTGCTCAATCACCGGTACCCTCACCTGAGCAACCGGTCTCAATTCATCACCAAAAAACTCGAGCTGCTCTAAAGCTGATGGCAGTCCCATTTCTTTAGCCGCTTTAATTAAGGGGGCTTGTTCCGGCGGTTTAATCCCCAGCAGATATACTGCCGCCAGATCGAGGGCCAGAGGAGACGGGCTGAGCAGCAGGTAACCAAAATCTTTCGGATTCCCCCCGGAAGGACCCTCCCCGTCCATTCCTACAATCGCGTCCATTATATTTAATCCGGGATTAATAAATAGGGCCAGTTCCAACAACATCTGTGAAAAAAGGTCGACACTGGGTGTTTTTAAGTGATATTCTGCCTTGATCATGCCCGGAATAGCCCCAAAGATATTTTTTACCGCACCGGTAAACATCGTCATCCCATGGGTCTTCAACTTAGGGATATTAATAATAAAATCGGCCTCGGTGATATACTTACCTACCATAAATGATTTTTGCAGTTTCCCGTCCGGAAAACTCAATTTCTGTTCGGCAATATTATAATTGAGCTGAGCACCGCTTTCCTCGGCCACCCGGGTCAGTCCGGTTTTCTGATAAATTTTTTTTAATCTGGCGGTAGTAAAAGGTCCACCGGGACTGTCCCCGATAATAACCTCTCCCCCTGCTTCCTTCACCAGTTTAGCCACCGCCTTTACCAGCACCGGATGGGAAGTAACGGCAGCCTCGGGTGGTTTGCCCATCAGCAGATTTACTTTTAGCAAGACACGCTGGCCCGGTTTAATAAAAGACTTAATCCCATTAAACGGTTTCAACAACTCAATTAATTGATCGTAAATAATCGCTTCGTCATAACTATTACAGCGAGCTACTGCTACTTTCTCCATAATTATCCCCTACCTGAATCCTTTGATCATTACTTATGGTAAAATTATAACATAAAGGCAGTCAGGAAAAAAGGGGTTTTTATTACAGGGCAAAAGTCCCTTCTTGACCCAGAATCACTTTCAGGATCTGCTCTTCGTCACCGGTAATCGCATTATAATAAATCAGATATGTCTCCCCGGCCGCAGTTCCCCTTACTTCATAGGTTAAAACCTCCTTCAGGCTCGGTTGGGGTATAACCGCCAGTCGGACATTTTCAATTTCATCCAGGGTATTTTGAGCCATTTCTTTGGCTTCCTCTTCCGCGATTTCGGGACTCTCTAATTCTCTACTCTGGTGTGACATTAGATAACCCAGGGCTTCTACCGCCAGAATCTGGCCTTGATCTAATGCTACCTGCACATTAATAATATCGGTGTAAAAAATGGTATCATCCTGTTGATAGGCAAAAGAAATATAGGCAATATTATCTTTAACCTCAGAATATGTAGATTCCATATTTGGATAACCGTTAATCGCCAGATAATCCCGCGCCTTATCAACTGCTTCCTCCAGGGATATTTTCGAACTGGCTGGCTCCCGGTTATTTAACAGACTGACCAGATGGCCCCCTTTTTTTGAAATATCGACTGAATAGACCTCATTGTCACCATTTTTAACCTGGAAATTATAAGAAGTTATCCTGCCGTTGACCGAAGTCCCTTCGGAGATATTAAGTTCTCCCTCTTCCTTAAAATCGACCATTTTTCTGGCCCGGGTCCGGGCTTGTTCCTTATCAATCTCTTCTCCGGTCAGCCCCCTTGGTTTGCGATCAACTACATGGTCAGAGAACGGTCCGTCATAAATTAAAACCGGTACTTTCCCCATCTCTTCCCGCACATCCTCCAGACCATTTAGGGGGTCCGGTTCCCCTTCTTTTTGTTGTTCTCGGACATTTTCACCGGCCTGTTTAACCAGATTAACCCAGTTGATATCTCCGGCAAAGACCCTTCTCTCGACATCTTGCAAGGACTCGGCCACTTTAATCGCATGCTGGCGTAGTTCCTGCAACTTCTGACGATTTTCGGTAGTCATTACCTTTCCTTCGGCCTGCTGATTAGCCATCACATGAGCATAATCCCCGGTCTGACTTAAAAACTTAGCTGTCTGGTAGACGGTCTGGGCCGCCAGCGGCAATTTGTTCAATTCGGCCTGGGCTGTGTTGGCATGACTCCAGACATCAGTCAAAATCATAATGCTATGCCGTGGTGAACTAGAAACCAAGGCTTTCCCCAGTAAGACTTGAACCTGTTCAATATGATCTACCATCCCATAGAAAGATTGCTGATATTTATTGCCCATGAACATCTCTAATTCTCGTTTGGCTCGATACTGTCCATAACCCCAGTAGCCAAATACTCCGGCTACAATAACCGCGATAATAACCGGTATAATCCAACCCCGTTTAATTGTTAAAACCTCCTTTATGATCCCGCTTCTTAACGGGCAAAGACATGTCTGCCAATCCGCCTGATAATACTCCTGGACCAGATCCATCTGTTAACAGGTTTAGCCGGATTCCAGAAAAATACCGCCCCATGAGTGGGATCCCAACCATTTAATGCCGAACGGGCTGCTCGAACATTTTCCGAATCAGCCGGTAAATAGAACTGGCCGTTAGCCACCGACTCGAACGCCAACGGTTGGTAAATAACCCCACTAATACTATTGGGAAAAGAAGCACTATCAACCCGGTTCAGTAAAACTGCGGCTACCGCTACCTGCCCTTCAAAAGGCTCTCCCCGCGCCTCAGCATGAACTAATCGGGCCAGCATCTCTATATCATTACTGCGGCTGATCCCGGCCCCACCCGAAACTGTTCTCGCGGTCCGGGCCAATCTGGTTGAACCCCGATAACCAAGGGCACGCCAGGTTTGTGGGCCAACTATCCCATCAACCCTCAGCCGATTTTTCCGTTGAAAATTTAAGACTGCCCGATAGGACTCACTCCCATAAATACCGTCAACACTACCATCATAATAGCCCCATTGTCGCAATCTCCTCTGTAAAATCCTGACGCTGCTCCCTCTGCTCCCCCAGGTTAAAGTAGGCTGAGCAGCATTAATCCGGGTAATATAGAAAACCGATAGGATCAAGATCATAAGTGTCAGATTGATCGCGATAACCTTCAAAATACCCCTGTTTTTTAACATCTGCTTACCCCTTTCTAAAAGGCTTTTCTTTTTAATATCTTGCCTCATTTTACCCGGTTTTTATACTGAATAAATACTGGAGAAATCTGTAAGAACAAAATAACCGAACTTTTTTACCGTAAAAGTCCGGTTATTTGTCACGCAGTATTTGTTTAATTTTATCCAGTTCTTCTTCTGTATAAACAGCGATGCCCTTTCTTTTAAAATAAGCGGCAGTAACTCCGGAACCAGCTTTTAATTGACCATTAAAAGCACCGGAATAAATCTCACCCACTCCACAGGAAGGACTCCGCGCTTTTAAAATGGCCATTTCAATCTGCTCCGGATCAATCCCCTGCAATGTTTTCCTGCTTCCTTCAATAAAATAAACGGTAACATCCTCGTTATCACGATTGACTACCCTGGCTTGACCGGTCAGGACATCATCCCCGTCCCCACCTTTTATTTCAGCAGGCGGCCGGGGAATAGGTAAACCTCCCGCCAGTTCCGGACAGATCGGGTGAATTTTTTGTCCCCGCAATAATTCCTTTAAGGATTGATCTTGATGGTTATTCCCGTCATATCGGCATTTTCTGCCTAACAAACAGGCACTGACCAGGATCAACTTTAAGATACCTTTTCTTTTTTACTGGGAGCAGCTTCTTTACTGCTTTCTTTCTTGCTATCAACTTTACTCTCTTTTGGCTGGTCTTTCTTCTCTTTACCATTTACGACCTTACTGCTCGATCTATTATCAGTTGAATAAAAACCGGACCCCTTAAAAATAATTCCCGGTGCTCCAATAATCCTTTTAACCGGCGATTTACAGGTCTGACATTCTTCCAGTGGGTCTTCCGTAATTTTTTGCACAATTTCAAAACGACCACACTTCTCACATTCATATAAATATGTTGGCATATTTTTTCATTCCTTTCTTTCTAGATTTATTCCACTGAAATCAATATATATATTTTATATTAAGCAGTAATTTATTGTCAAGAACCTATTCCTGATCCGCTTGCTGTTTTCTCTGTGTTTGTGAATAACCCCAGTAATTATATAGGATAATTAAGATAAAACCAACTAACCATTTCCATTCTCCGGCCCTAAGAAAATGAATACTACCCAATCCACCACTTAAAATGAGCATCAGTAGCGTAAGATTTTTACCCTTTTTCAATTTGATCACCTGCCAGGGAAGTAAGCCCAGACCGGTAAAAACACCTACATCCACTTTGAAAATCAATCCGCTAACTCCCAGCAAGCCAAAAAAAATAAGCAAAAAAATAGTCATACCATTCCCCCTCCCTGGCTGTTTTTGCTTATTTCGCATCCCCTGAAAAATAACCTTTATATAAGGTATCATATGGGATTAATATCTAGTTGTCAATACTTAATTGGCTCAAAAAGATTTATCAGAAAATCTTGTCCCTTTGCTCAAGCCATAATAAATCCGCAAGCCGACCATGCTGTGTAGCAGGATGATCAGACTATTGAGGATAACTCCCCCACCGGCCCGGCTTTCCGTTAAGACCCAGATCCCATTAAATACGGCATAGCTCGGAAAGATGTAAAAAAGGTTTTTGACCCAACCTGTCTGCTCCGGGATTAAAAAACCGATCAGCGGGACAAAGGTAAAGACTAATAAAACCACTTTAGTCATAACAATTGCTTCCATTTGTTCACCGGATAGACGGCCTAAATACAGCCCGAGCAGTGCTGACATGATACTACCCGGCAATAGTAAGAGGATCGCTTGACCCAATAGACTTCCCCTCCCGGTTACGATTAACAGGGTAATTATACTGAGCACAAAAGAAGCGAGCAATCCAATCAAACTTTTTTGGATGATATATTTCCACCGGCTCATCGGCAAGATCTGATTGACCAGATCAATCCTGTCTTCTTTTTCGGCCACAATATTGAAGGCATTAAATACTGCTCCCAAGAATAAGGCCATTAATATCGTCAATGTGACCAGCAATCTCTTTACATAGTCCTCTTCATTTTCCAGCACTTCAACTGTGACCTGCTCAACATCTATCCGCTTGTTTAAATAATTATTCAGTACAGCTACCTGTTCAGCTCCCGTTGATAACTCATTCCCCTGTAACAAAAAACGGAATTGATCACTCGGGGCATGATATAAAATCCCGATCAGATCAGTGCGGTGGTCTAATACATACCTTTCCAACATGGCCTGTTCTTTAAAAGCTTGTAGCTCAGCCACCTGCTCCAGGGCGTTTATTTGTTCTGAAGATAACTGATTCTCCAAATACCCGATCGATTGCTCAATGACCACTCCATCGCCATAAAACCGAATAATTACTGCCAGTATGATGATAAAGAGACCGGAGACCCACACCATTTTATCCCGGCGCAGACTTTTAAATTGCAATTTTATACCCTGCAACATCACTTTACCCCCTCTCAATTTCTCGTTTCATCAAATAATAATTTGCCCTGCTTAACCCCAGTATAACGACAATACAAGCAAGACCGTAGATTACAACCGGATAGGGTTGCTTTAGCATGGCATTGTACAGGGCTGAAAAGGCATAATAGCTTGGTAATAAATAAAGACCGGTCCATTCCAGCGGTGACGTAACAAATAAAAAAACAGGGGAGGTTCCCAGCACAACAATGATTGTATAGGCTAAAATAAATTGCTTAAGATCATGATAGACCAGCGAGAACAAAAACCCTAATAAAACCATAATCGGCGAGAGCAATACCACCTGTAAGATTACCTGTGCTAGAATACTCCGTGTATATTCGACACCAAGGTTTATTAAACACATGCCTACTGCAAAGATGATCTCCAGACCAAGAAATAATAATACCTTTGAAGCCAGATATAAAAATTTAGACCCGGGCAAGACCCCATAAACTTTAATCACTCCCATTGCCTTTTCTTTAAAAAATATAGCGGCTATCCCCAGGAAACTGATCGCGGCTATTTCAAAAAAGATGATCACTGCGGTCATGTTCACTCGTTGTTTTTGTTCCAGGTCCCCTTTCCCTAAATAGGTGAGCGGGACTTCCCCGAGATGTTCGTCATCCAGTAATAAATTTAACCCGGCCAAAGCCTTGCTTCGATCTATTTTGGGGCTGACCTGATACAAGAGAATACGATCGGGATGACCGTCTTGGTCCAGCCGAATCCCAACCCCATCTTGATCGGCGGCCAGGGCCTGGTATAATTCCTCTGCACTACCCACAATTTTGATCCTTTGATCCGTTGCGAACGACTGCTGCTGTTGGCCGGCAAACAATAGATAGAGATTCGTCTCTACTGTTTTTGTCCCTTCAACGAGATAAACAAAATTGATGTAGAGGCTATAGACCAGCAACGAGCCCAGCATAATCAAAATAAATTTATGATGAATAATCAGTTTAATATCCTTTTTTAGTAGGGCGGCAAAGTGTTTTAGCATCTTACTCCAACCCCTTACCGGTAACTTTAATAAAAACATCTTCCATCGATAGTTCTTTAGTATGAACACTTTTAATCTCGTCATATTCAAAGCAAAATCCGGTTAATATCTCCCTGGTCGGTAAGGTAAGATGCTGATCAAGGCCTTTTAAGCGGTATTCTATTTCCACCAGATCTTGTTCAATATTTCTTTTTAACCCTTGGGGGGTATCGAGTGCTTTGATCTCTCCCGCACTAATAAAGGCAATACGATTACAAAGTTCTTCGGCTACATACATATTATGGGTGGTAATGAAAATCGTAGTCCCCTTAAGCTGTTCCTGTTTAATAATTTTTTTAAAGAGAATAGCCCCGGCCGGGTCCAGCCCGCTAATTGGCTCATCTAAAAAGAGAATTTTAGGATTACTTAGCAAGACCCGGGCAAAGCTGGTCCTTTGTCGCATTCCTTTCGAATAGCTTTTGACAACTTTTCTCCGGTATTCTTTCTTCAAATCAACTAATTGGAGGATCTCATCGATATCCCGCCGTTGTTCTTCCGGGTAAAAGCTGGCAAAATATTGTAAATTATCGATTGCACTTAAAGAACTATATAAATAGGGGTATTCGAACAAAACTCCAATCTGCCGATATAACTCCAGTCCCTGTTCCCTGATATCTCTCCCGTCGATTTTTACTTCCCCGTTATAATTACTTAGCAAGCCGGTCAGGATCTTTTGGGTAGTTGATTTACCGGAACCATTCGGACCCAAAAAACCAAAAATTTCTCCTTTTTTAATCTGAAAGCTAATATCTTTTAATACAGCTGTCCCTTTTTTATAGCTGAAATTTAATCCCTCAACTTCGATCATCCTGTTCATCCTCTCCCCTCTCCTCTTTTTTAGTGGCTTTTTTTAATAACTTCAATTTAAGGGGTAGTGTCACGATAAATACGATCACTACAACTAACCACCAGTACCATGCTAAACCCAAAAACATACTAAACCACCTCCTTTTTTCTTCTTCTCAACTAATATTATCCCAGTTTCCAGTGAACTGATCATGTCATTGTTGTGTCACCGCTGTGAACTATTGATAAAAAAAGTATACCCAATAAGGGTATACTTACTCCTGTCTTCTTATTTAACCGATCCCGGTCGGCTGTGACTTTTCGCTCACTAGCTCGGGAATTAATTACTCCCTGATTAAGATATAAAAAGTAACCCCCTGCTTTTCGTTCTTCACCCCATAAATAAAACCATGCATTGACAATATTTGAGCCACTGTCGCCAATCCTAACCCACTTCCCCCTGTTTTTTTATCACGGGAGCGATCTAATCGATAAAACCTTTTCCAGAGGCAAGGGATTTTATCTTCCGGGATCAACCCACCACTATTATAAATTTCAATTCTGATGCTGTCCGGCTCCTTTTTCATCGTTAATTTGATCTCCCCGTTATCGGCGACATATTTGTAAGCATTAGTAATCAGGTTGCTCAGTGCCTGTTCCATTTTATCCCGGTCAGCCTTAAGCTCGACTCGTTTATTTCCCAAATGGCAGCTCAGTTTAAACTGTCGCTCAGCTGAGTCAATCAGTAAACGCCCGGCAACTTCTTCGATTAGCTCGACCAGATCAAAACTAGTTATTTTGAGCGGAATCGCCCCGGTCTCCATTGCCGATAAATTCAGCAGTTCAACAATCAAATTATTCATTCGATCGGACTCCCGGATAATAGTATCAATGTATTGTTCCTGTCTAGCGGGTGATATATTGTCTTTTATACCCTCGGCATAAGCTTTGATTATTCCCAACGGGGTTTTCATTTCGTGTGAAAGAACATCAGACAGCTCTCGTTGTGACTTTAATAATATCTCCTTTTTATCCAGCTCTCTTTCTAGCTTGGTAATAGTGCTATTAAGTTTCCGGGAAATGAGGTTAAGATTCCTGGACATTTCTCCTAACTCATCATTTGACTTTACATCACATTTGGTTGAAAAATCCAGTCGGGCAATTTTAGCTGCCGTCTTATTGATTTCAATCAGCGGTTGGGCTAACATTTTATGGTAACTCGAGGAGATAATCAGAACTAAAATAATTCCGACCACCGGTATAAAGTCTACTTGCTGACCGGAAATAGAAAAAGTCAGAATCTGGGGAAAAACATTAAAGAGTAAAAAAAGGGCGATTGCGGTTTTAGCGATTAAAAACATCTTGACTGAAATCCCGGAAAAGTATCTTTGTTTTATTTTGGAGAGCAGGTCCATTTCCTCACCTCAAATTTATAACCCGCCCGAATCAGAGTGATAATGTGGCGGGCCTCATCTCCTAATTTGGCCCGGAGGCGCTTAATATGAGTGTCAATCGTTCTGGTATCCCCGGCATACTCATAACCCCAGATCGTTGATAAAAGTTCTTCACGGGAAAAGACCTTACCTTGATTTGCCATCAGTGTACGTAAGAGTTGATACTCCTTGTTGGTTAGCTCCACTCTGTTTCCGGATACTACCACAGTATGGGTTATTGTATTCAGGCGAATCTCTCCACCTTTCAACTCCTGGATATCGCCAGGATGGACTGTTCTCTTAAGGAGGGCTTTAACTTTTGCTACCAATACTTTAGGACTGAAAGGTTTGGTGATGTAGTCGTCCGCCCCTAATTCAAAGCCTCTTAATTTATCATCCTCATCACTCCTGGCCGTAAGCATTATAATCGGTAGCATTGAACTTTCCCGGGCATATCGGCATAATGTAAAACCATCAAGATGCGGGATCATGATATCTAAAATCATTAAATCAAGCTGCTGGGTTTTTAAGACAGCAAGTCCGGCCAGACCATCTTCAGCCTCAATTACCGCAAAACCACTCTTCTGCAAATAACTTGTTATGATCTCGCGCATCGCAGTTTCATCTTCTACCACCAAAATTGTATAGGGCATTAGATCACCTCTTAACAACTGAATAAATTTTGCTGAGCGAGCAAAACAAACGGTTAAAACCTTTAATAGTTAAAACTAAACCAATGTTTTAAAAAAAGATCATTTTATCTTTTTCTGAAAGTATTCGATAATATAATCAATATAGATAGCTTTCATTGCCTTAAAAAATCTTTGATCTAATTCCTCTCGCTCCAGATTATAAAATTGACAAAATTTATCACCTAAAAGTGTTACTAGCATTGTTGGTAATGTTCCGAAGAAAAAACTTGTTATAATAATATCGAGCTGATCCTCCAGCTCAAACCCCATTTTTTCTATGCGCGGCAGGGCAAGATCGTACATTTGATAAAAATTACTGATGATCGAATCATCAATCGCATTTTCCTTGAGCATTTCCATCGCAATGACCTGCAAAACCTTTTTGTTTTCCCTAAAAATTCCCACTCGCTGGTCAAAACGTTGATACAACATCTCTTTATCAAAAGTTAACATACTATTAATGTATTCTTCTTTCTCTTCAACAACCTTTTTTAAATATCTATTTATTACTTCTTCCAAAATCGTTCTTTTTCCTTTAAAATAATAATAAATCAACGGTTTCGTAACATTAGCCCTTTTGGCGATTTCATCTATTCCCGCAGCATCATAACCTTTCTCGGCAAAAACCTCGGTTGCTGCTTTAAGGATTCTTTCTTCAGCCTTCAATGAGTTATTATCAAGGTTTTCCTTCTCTTTACTCATTATCACCCCACCTTATCATTAATTACTATGTCAATTAAATTAAGATTCTTAAATCTTGTCACTACTCCTGTTCTTTTTGGAATATTTAAGTTTGCACAAAGGTAACATTCGGTCAATCTCTCTGTTTAATAAATCAAGGTCTGTTTGCTTTGGTGAATCATTGTTGATCATCTCCACTATACCATATCAACCCAAACTGTTCAATTAACAAAAACTATCTCTATTAATTTAACTGCTTATAATTTTGATGGTATAATTAAGGTATAAAAGATTTTTAGATAATCAATAGTTGCAGGAAAAAATCGAATGAACGAGATCATTCGATTTTTTCACAATATATTTTGCGCTTCCGAATCAGATACTATTTAGTATTCCAGGAGAGCACCCTTTTTCATGATAACACACTTAACTCCCATTTTTTCCACCTCTGCTTTAAACATCTGATCATCAGCAGGATTGTAGTTTTGACTAAAAAAAATTCGACAGTTATAGTGAGTGGGAATGACAAGTTTTGGCTCGATTATCTCGACTGCTTTTAGTGCTTCTCTTTCATCCATCGTATTTTGAGGAATCCTCCCGCCGATTGGTAACATTAAAACATCAGGATTCTTGATTTTTTGCCATTCAGCTTCATGAAGGATTGTATCCCCCAGATTTACTATCGACTTTCCGGCAAGCTCGATCTTGAAACCCAGAGCACCATAGCCAACTCTTTCTGCTGTGCCGGGATACAAAGTCTTAGAAAAAGGTCCAATTTTCACAACAAGACATCCGTGAGTTGTTTTGATCCCGGTAATACTGATTCCATCAACTTCTATTGTCTGATCAACTGAAAGCGGGTAAATTTTATTGATCATGGTTGTAAAAGCAAGTCCTCTTTTCCGCGGGCCAAGCATCAGCTTTTTTCCTGATATTTCCTTGACCATTGTCTGCTTACAGATAACCGGCGCATTTGAAACCATGGCGATTCGATCTGTATGCCAGTGGTGGTCGGGATCTCCATGGGTGACAAGTATATGTGTAACACCCTCCCATTCGGATTTGGGAATTAAAGTTTTGAAACTAAAGGAGAAATCTCCACCTGGATCGATCGCTATTTTTTTATCTCCTGATTCAATAATAAAACTATTGAACAAATAGAATTTAATTTTCACGGCTCATACCTCACTTGCGTTTTTTACTGATCGTTCAGTATAATTATAAGTTAGTTTTTGATTATTGTCAAGATTTGACTAAGCAAACTTCCTGTGTTATTCAGAGCTCCCGCAAAATACACAGGTTAAAAAACGGCATTTACAGACGATTCGCTATATCGCTGTTATTGTCAGGTCTATCAAATGACCAAGGAACAAGTAAAGGTAGCGGTCGAAAATCGAGAAAAAGCCGTGGTCTGTTTTGAGATTGCTCCCGAATATCGCAGAAAAGGCGTTGCCACTGCACTTTTGCGACGTGTGATTGATGATGCTATAACCGAAGATTACACTGCTGTTGAGGGTTTTCCCGTTGTGCGCGATGAACGATATGAATGGGACAGCGCCGGTCCCTTGCGGTTGTATGAAAAGGTTGGGTTTGTCAGACCCATACTTAGTTGGGAGCCTTCACGAAAAATTCAATTTCAGTGAGTCCTGTTTATTTTCATAGTTAAAGCGGATATGGTTCTTTTTAGCTCCCGTTCGGATAAGGAAGAGAAAAAAGTTCTGTAGCAATCTATATAATAAAGTCTTCCTACTTAAGAACTATCATTTTCTTCACAACTCCACAAAGCACTTTTTTCGTAACAATCTCATAATTTAAGTCTAACAAAGGTCTTTTGCTTTTAAGACTATTAACTGCTAGTAGTTATTTATTATAAATGTTTTTTCTCTTGAATTATTGATAATTCATACTGTAGAATTATTATAGTACTTAGTATTGAAGTAAAAAGAGAGAGGGTGATATCTTATAAAGAATAATAAATAGTTCATTCACAAAGTAATCGGAGGGTGATTATACTTTAACCCTCCTGAAAAATGGGAGGTTATGATGTTTAACTGGAAAAAAGATATCGCAGAGCAATCTATAGACACACTATTATTATTGGATGAACGGCAATTACTATACTTTCCAAAACACGCTAAACGCAGAGAGTTGGCACTTATATTAAAAACACGTCCATACATTTTATGGTATATTAAAAACAAAGCACCTGAAATCTGTAACTGGATTGATTCTTTATTGGATGAGTATAAACATGAACCAATACCGTCAGATATGGAGTCTATTGAAAAATCACTTATTTGTTCCATGGAAGATTGGGTAATCTATGTTACAACACCTGATGATTACCATAACCAACCTTTTATGGACTGGGATGAGAGTGAGTTAACAAGATTGACTAACTATTCAGGTAAGACTGTAGTTGATATTGGCTCTGGAACTGGAAAGCAAGCATTTGCTGTGGCGCCATTAGCAAAATATGTATATTGTGTAGAGCCTGTTTCCAACCTAAGGAAGTATCTAAGAAACCGGGCAAAAATAGAAGGCGCACCGAATATTTATGTAGTAGATGGCTTGCTTGAAGAAATACCATTTAATGATGAATTTGCAGATGTTACAATGTGCGGGCATGTTTTCGGTGATATGTTTGAGGCTGAACTTTCTGAACTTGAAAGAATTACAAAAAAAAATGGATTAATTATTTTATGCCCGGGTAATATTGATAAAGACAATGAATGTCATGACTTCCTTACAAAAAATGAGTTTAAATGGTCACGCTTTTTAGAGCCAGGAGATTCTATTGGAAGTGGGTATAAGCGTAAATATTGGAAAAAGAAATTGTAACTTTGAGCAGTCTCCGTCCCACTATAAATACGGATATGATGCGTATGATGTTTTGATTGCAGGGTTTGAGATGGATGATGAGCAATATCAAAAACAGTGTACAAACGATCAATATCATATCGGTTCCTTACAGGATGCACGCAGAGCCGCTTATCTGTTTCTGGATAAAAGTGCGGATTATCTTGCGGGGAACAACAAAGCAAAATTAAAAAAATCGGCAAATTTATATAAAATGATGCTGGATAATATGATCAACATAATCCCATATGAGAAAACGTCATCTGTTTTCAACAGGAGTTCGAAGCCGGTTTGGAATATGGAGCTTCGGCGTGATTTGGCAAATACATTGAGAGTGAATAAGGAACTTGAAAGGCAAGTGCAGACCATAGTAAAAGAAATTCTTGATAATTGGGATAAGTAGAAATAAGCAGATATCGCAAACACTTGCTCCTTATTATGTTTAACTGGAAAAAAGATATCGCAGAACAATCTATAGAAAAAATCTATTGTAAGCATGACAAAACCCCTTATGGCGTACAACCTTTAATAATATTATTCCGGCTGACAACCCTCACAATAATAAATGCTACCACCCATATAGGCCTTTTTTACAATCTTACCCCCACAAATTTCACATGGTAAATTGACAGTTTTTTTGCTTACTTGTGTTTTGTAACCCCCGTAATGACCAAATAAGTCTTTCTCAGTATCCCTTCCCCCATGTAACATCATCTCCAATAATGTTCTTTTAATTGATTCAAAAAGCAGATCTTTTTCCGTAGTAGTGAGTGTTTCTACTTTCCGTTTCGGGTGTATTTTGGCATTATACAAAATATCCTGTAAAACACCATTACCAAGACCAGGTATCCGTTGTTCCGTTGCTAACAAGGCCTTAACACTTTTCTTCTGGAGCATATCATCAGCTATGATCCGCTGAAAATACTGATCATCAAACTGTTCACTTAAAGGAGACGGTTTTTCCTGGGCAATTAAATAATATTTGTTATCATATTCCCCCTCCTTAAAACAACAAATACCACCATACATCTGAACAGATGCCGTAATTACTGAAGCATCTTCAAATTCAATCAGCAACTGATGCTTTTTGGGTAACTTTTCATTCATTTCGTAATACCGCAATATAATACCTTCATGAACCATTATCCGGGCATGCTCTACCTGAATTTCTACCATACCGCCGTATGTAACCGCTTGCTCGACTACTGTTCCCGCCAGCAAAGCCTCATAATTTGTCGGATCTCCGGCAAACCAGGCAAATTTATGTGGTGAATGATTAGCAATAACACTATGAATTACCTTGCCGACTAATGTTTTATTGATCTGGTCAACGAGAACCGCAGCTTCCGGTATTTCAATCATTTTTCTACCTCCATTTTTCTCTTTATTATAAAAAAATAAATATGACATCTGTATGTCATATTATTTCAAGTTGTTCCCTACCTGGAGGGCTAATAATTGTTTTAATCGGGCCATATCTATATCTGTAACAATACCTGAATCATGCCAATGATTTTTACACCCACAGTAGTTTAATAGCACACATTGAGCTTCCATCCCTAAAGATGTGGCTTTCCACCCTCCGGAAAGTAAATTAGGGACACAAGCAACTCCGATGATGCCCAATTCATTTTTATACCTACTCCTGGGAAAATCTGATGATTCATGAGGAATAATATATACGGTAAAATGATTTTCTTCCCCCAACCGGCTTAGCTGGCAAACTCTGCATGTTGACGAACAGTTAGTACAGATAATACCATCATTTGTTTCTGTTGCCCGGCATTCTTCTTTTTTTTCTCGCATACATATCGGCAGCAGTATCACCTTTCTATCCGTGTCGAGAAATCTTTCCCGAAATCCTTGATTCATTAACTCGGCTCCAACCATATTCAGATGGTATTCTACACGTCTCCGACTACAAAAAACGATATCTTCTTTCCAGCGATGCTGTACTAGCTTTTCGCTTAAAAATCCTGCAAGATTAGTTGTATATTGACCTAAGATAATCCTGCTCCTGTGCTCAAACCAATCAGCAAAATCAATTATATCACTAAAAAGCCGATTTACATCGTCTCTGGCCATAGTTTCAAAAAAAGATTGCCAGTAACTAAGTCGTTTTTGATAATAAGTATATTCACCGCTAGCGCTTAACCAATTAAATAACTTTTTAAGTCTGTCTTGAGAAAAGTCCCTGGAAAGTAATTTTTTTGAGTTGTTCATTGGCAAAAAAAGAGTTAACAAAACCCCTTTAATACTGTCAATATATTTCTTTAAATAAGAAAAACTTTGGCGCAGCGCAGCTATCCTAGCTAATATCCAAAAACTGAATTGTTTCAATTTAACGGCATCTGCAAGATAACTATTCCATAAAACGCCTAGTGCCAACAGCTCGACCGTACATTCTTCATATGAATATTCCTGAGCAACCTTATTCGTTTTTAAATATTGAATAAAATTGATCATCTCAGGCTCAAAAATCGTCTTGGCTCTAGCTAATACTTCTTTGCTCAATTCATTAACTATTCTATAATATTGTGCTGAATCCCCTTGTTCATTAGTAAGCAGATAAGTTTCAGCCTTCAATCATCTCTCCACCTTTTGCTGTTATATACTATAAATATACACAAAAATTATCGATAACTAATGATATTTCTAACATTTCCATTATATTGATTTTATTATAGTGTACTAGTTTACTAACTCATTATATCAAGCCTTTTTTTCTGTGTCAACAATCACTTTTCCGGTATAACAGAGATCTGGTTGAAATCACTAACCTAATGTCATATAATTAAGATAAGACTTGACAAGAGGTGTATTGGGATGGGAATAAGTATCATAGTTGTCTTAGTGATTATAATTTTAGCGTTACTAGCGCTCTTTTTTAAAAAGTTTACCAATGTAAATATTACCAGGAGTAATAAAAGAAACCCTCTTCCCTATAAAGTGCAGTTGCCCCATAATATTACTTTGACAACTTGGGGGGCTGTTTTTATTAAATCTGCCTTTGGTAGTTCAGATTTTTTTCCGGCAAGTTTCATGCTAGAAGCACAGGGGAAGGTAATCTGTATCGATCCTCTCCTGATCGACGACCCTAGATCAGCCGACTATATTTTGATCACTCATGCCCACCCTGATCATTTTTCGCTATCTGACATAGAGAAATTAGCAACAAAAGATACTATTATTATATGCCCGAAGCAAGTTGACAATAGGCTTTCAGCTTATCAAACTAAAGTAGTTAAACCTGGTGATTTACTTAATCTCGGAAAAATCAAATGTGAAGCTATAGCGGCATATAGTTTAGGGTTTCCGTCTCATCCCAAATGGAATCACAATGTCGGCTACATTCTGACAATAAATGGTGAGCGGATTTACCACGCTGGAGATACCGATTTAATTCCTGAATTAAAAAATATCAAAGATATTACAATAGCTATGGTTCCTATTGATGGTGATAATCTTACAATGAAAACCGAAGAAGCAGCTAATTTAATCAATACTATAAAACCAAAGATAGCAATTCCAATGCATTATGAAATTGAAAAGAATAGTGCGGAAAAATTTATGCAGCTTATTGATAAAGATATCTCGGTAGAAATAATTGTAAAATAAAGTGATTGATTTATTCCTTGACATAAAAATCAATAGCAAGGTTTATATCTTAACATCAATCCAATATTTCAACAGTTCCTGTCTCCCCATTAACCCTTACCATTTGTCCATCCTTTAACAAATCTGTCGCAGAAGGAATACCTACAACAGCCGGTATTCCATACTCTCTTGCCACAATTCCACCGTGACTGACAGGACCGCCATACTCCATAATCAATCCTTTCGCTGTTATAAATAATGGTGTCCATGCAGGATTGGTACTTTCAGTTACCAAAATTTCTCCTTCCTGCAATTTAGAGGTATTTGGGTCAAAAACAACCCTGACTTTTCCTTCATAGATACCTGCCGAAAGAGGCAGTCCCTGTAATATTTTACTTTTAGAACTAATATTTTGGGCTGAATAATATGTCTCACCCGTGTTTAGGACGATCCTGGGGATCGTAGTTCTAAGTAATTCCCGTTGATAAGCTGCTCTATTGTCTGATACAATTTGTTTTAACCCTTGCTTGCTCCTGATGTCATCAATTTTTAAATAAAAAATATCCTCTGCCTGATCAATTAAACCTTCTGCTTGGTAGGACTTGCCTACATCAAGCATAACTTTTCTTGCAATAGCCAGCATTCTTACAATATCAAATTTCGGATATTCTCTGATCCCTGCTGCAATCCGATAATCGATAATCATTTTCTTGATCTTTCTAGCCCTTTTTTCCCCTTTATCAGCTTTTACCCTTTGATATATTTTTTCAATTAAATTGTCAGCTTTTTGGGCTTTTTTCTGGATATCCGCCAGGTTTCTGTCATACATCTGGCCCACCATATAGGACTTAATCAAGTTTATTATATAGTCAGGTTCCTCCGACCACCGTTTCACACCGATGTCTAGTTCGATTGTGCTTCGGTGACCAAATTTACTTAATAACTCTCTTACTTTTGGGTGATCTTTAGTAGGTTCTATCTGCTCGGCATCAAAGTATTTTGCCAAATGATTGAGCTTTATACCTAGTTCAACAGTTATACAACCTGGAAATGATTGTGTTAAAGGGTCTGTATTAAACCGATCGCCATACATTTTCGCAAGTATTTTATTAATTTTTGATATATTAATAAAAGCTGTACAATAACATCCTTGTTTTTGTGATAATTTAAAAGCTTTGTTCATCGTTAGTTTTAAAAACTGAAGTCTTTCTTCAATTGTCCCAAGTTTTTCTGCCTGTTTTTTATGATTTTCAATAACGGTATCTCCGATAGCTTTTACATTATCAAACAGTTCTTCAGATGGTATCCTATTGGCCTTAAGGATATCCCCCATTACACTAAAACCATATTTAAAGATCCCCCAGGGTATTTTAAATTTAATACCCTGGTTGGTAAACTGTTTGCCGTGTTGTTCAATCAGAAGATTCATTGTACCCTCCAGTGGCAAATCATTACCGGAAAATGCTTTAGCAAATTGTTTCGCTACAAACTTCTTCGACAACAAATAGGTAATCTCAGGAAAAATCCTTCCCCCAGCTTCCTTAACAAAACTGTTATCCAATGGTTTTTTGCGTTTGGTCATCACATTTATTATCGTTGGAATCATCTGGCTAAACAACTCAAACCCTAATGGGGAAAAAGGTTCTTTCATGCCAAGCATCACAGTATTAAAAGAAAGATAAGCCCTGAGCTTATTATCTTGAATAAAATTTCCGATTGGAAATAGTGATGTGATCTCTCTTGATTGAACTATATAAAGCTGATCATCATCATCAATAGCAAATTCAATATCTTGCGGTGCTCCAAAGTAATCCTGGACTTTAGTTGACTCATTAACAATGGTTTGAATATGAATCTGTTTTAAGGAACTAGTTGCTTTCTTTTCTGCATTGACCGGAACATATTCGATACCATTGCCAGCATTCCGGCATAAAATTTCTTTTACAGCAAGTTCTTTTTTTATAATTTTTCCACTGGCTTTTTCTATCGTATATTGATCAGGATTCACCTTTCCGCTGACTATAGCTTCACCAAGTCCATAAGAGGCGTTTACAAGCAATTCATTTCTTACTCCTGTTAGAGGATTGGCCGTAAAAATAACACCGGCTAATTTTGAGTTAATCATCTCTTGAACAACAACAGCATGTGAGAAATTTGATTTAATATTATTCCTGTTCCTATATTCAATACCCCTCTCATTCCAGAGGGATTGCCAGCATAATATTATTGTTTCTATTAAATCTTTTTCTCCCACATTTAAATAAGTACTATACTGACCGGCAAAACTCATTTCAGGTAAATCCTCTACTGTAGAACTACTTCTAACAGCAACTCGGCCACTGGACATTCTTTTAAATTCAAATAAAATTTGTTCCTCCAACTCAGTAGAAATTAAATCTTTTATAAATAAATCTTTAATTAATCTGGATTTCTCATTACCGGAATACTCACTATTAACAATATTAATAATTTTTTCTTGTATTTGATGATTAATTACATAGGCATCATAAGCTTCTGAAGTAATAACAAAACCATTAGGGACTTTCACACCTAAATTGTACATCTTACTCAGATTGTACCCCTTACCTCCTACCAAATTGAAATCCTCATTTCTGATCTGATTAAACCATTTAATCATTTGCTCCCTCCTCCTTTAATATGTTTAAAAGTATTGAAAAAACAATTTGGTAATATTTTTATCTTAAAAGAGTAAGCAGCTTTCTGGACTTTTCCACATATGCCAAAGCAATATCTTTTATTCGAATCTTATTATCTCCAAACCCTAGAATAGCATTAATTAGCTTTTCAGTAAAATTCAGCTGGTTATTAAATATTTCATACTTCTCAGTATCCATTTCATAGATAAGCTTTCCGGCAAGGCTATAAATCCATATTATTTCTCTGGTCCATAAACCGGCCACCATCTCCGGATATTCGACCTTGAATATTCCTTCATTTATACCCTTTTCAATTAATTTTTTATATAATTCAGTAGTCATTAATTGAAATTGGTCTGATATTTTTCTCAAAATAGTATTATTGCCACTAAATGAAAAGACTTTTCTCATTTTTGGCCATTCCTCTACTTGATCAATTTTATATTGATTAATTGTAACGAGGACACTATTAAGTATGTCGATAATTGAACGATCATTTTTTTGGAGTATCTCTTGATAAGCTTCTAATAAATCATCAAAATAAGTCATTGTAATTGCTTCCAGCAGATCGTCTTTTGATTTAAAGTGATGATAAAAACCACCTTTTGATGTCTCACTTATATTAATAATTTCTGCAACTGTAGTTTTTTCATATCCTTTTTCAGAAAACAACTCATAAGCCGTTCTAATAATTTTTTCTTTTAAGTCCATATTATTATCTCCTCCCCAGACCGACGGTTGGTCTGTAACTTATTATATACTATAGTTAATATTCAGTCAAGTAAATTGCTCAAAAGTTTTAGCACCATATCCTCTGGCTGTTACCACAGCTCGATCAGGATCTTTTCTGCTTTTAATAGTAATTATGCGTTTCCTGTCCAATTGGTGTCATCGGTTCTTTAACACCTTGCGAATGTATTAAAATCCACATAAAGTGGAACATTAACATTAAGTTGTTTCAGCAATCCTAATTGATAAGCCTTTGCTCCCGCTAATTGTTTAATATCAGCCAGATGAAGTAAATTAATATACTGCTGGGTAATACTATCTAAAACTTCTTCTTTAGATTTAAAATAGTGATAAAATGCTCCTTTTATCTTTTTTTATATCCTTCAGACTAATGAATTACAACTGGTATATTAAAAACATACCGACGGTCGGTATGTTTTTAATATCATTTTTTACTGTTATTGTCAATACTAATAAAGCAGTGGTTTGTTATATTCAAGTTCAGTAATCTCAAACTGAAACCAATTAAAATCTCCTGTTTCTAATTTCCAGATAACGTCACCTTCAGTAGGAATCCTGATTCCATTAAACTCCTGATATTCTCTCATTAAAATTGTCCAGATATTCAGTTCATATTGACCCTCAAATTCCCGATATCTCTCTGCAACAAAGTTAATTACCTCACCCTGTTCGTTAAACGTAAATACCCCTGATGCTGAAGTCCCACCGAAGCTCATCGTTGCCTTAGCTGACCTGGAATCAATTTCTTCCCATTTTATGTAATTACTTAACACGGCAGTCGGAAACCACACCGTTTCTGCAAGATATCGCAACAGTGTCCCCTGATCGATTTCCTTTCCTTTACTATCAGCTACCGTTATCAATGAAAGAAGCTTTATCAGCATATTACCTTTTCCGTCTTCATACTTATCCCTTCCCACAATATAAAAAAGTGGAGCGGCTTTAATTCTAGCCTTCCAGACAAAACCGGGCTGAGCTGTTGTAAAGTACTGTTCAGCTTGAACAGGCATCCACCCCTGATTTTCATTCATCCTCATCATTGCCTTTTGCTTTAAGCGTACTGTACTGATTCTTTCTTTTCCAATAACCTGTGAGTATTCCAACCATTTTTGAACAGGGAGCGGTAATCCCTTCAAATCTGATTTTACAATTAGTTGATCATTATTTACGGTATTATTGGCAAACAATTGACTGATTTCTTTGGTTACTTTTTGATTGAAAAAGCTATTCGACACAACTGATACTAGCAGCACCAGTAAAACTATACCACCCAAAATACTAATTGTGATTACTATTGCTTTGGGCATATCGTCAACCCCTTTTTTAGATGTTATTGCTTGCACATTTGGAGAGTCAAATTATCTACCTGAGATAAAATTGTTTTAAGGTTAATTGCTTTTGTTAATACCTTTACTTAATATATAAAAAAGGATCTATAATTTATTATCTTTATTATCTAAAATATTTAATAACTTGATCCCTATATTTAATAAATGATAGTGATATTTCTTTAATAAATACATCTTCATAGATATTTTGTCTGCTAAGTATTCTATTTAATCTTCCTACCTCCTTTTCATCCAAATATTTTACGAACCAATACCCAATAATATAATTAGCTAATAAATTCTTTTTAGCTGTATCATTATTATATTCTTCTAATAAATCTAAAGTATCCTTTCTAACTGTTTGTTTATTTAGTACTTTATCAACAGCTAACATCGCCATACCCTCATTAAACCATGCAGGTTTTTTATGGTTAGCTAAACATAAATGGGTAAGCTCATGAATTATTATATGTTTTATTTTATCTTCAACTGCTTTTTCAGATATAAAAATTTTTTTGCCTAATTCACTTCCCTTAATAGTAATTAAATTCTTTTCTTTTATTCCGATAACATAGCGCCTTCCATATCTTTTAGCCCAACCACCTACTGATTTCCAGTTTCTTTTCATGGCTGGTAATGTAAAAGCAAGATTTAGAGATAATAACGGCCAATAATAAACTGGTGCTGATTGAAAAAGAAACTTCAGCCAGCTATCCATAACATATATCCTACTATTATAAGGAATATCCAAATCCCACCTATCCTTTACAAATTTAGCTACTTGATCTGCCGTGCTATTTATTATTTCAAATGTATCAAATTGAGAGGTTTTAAAGTAAACTGTTACGTTTCCTACCGTTTTCTTATTTTTGTTATTAATCATTAACTCACATCCTTTTTCTACTAATATTCTCTCATTAATTAATAATTAATTTCAGTTAATATAATTGTTTATGCTTACCATTAATTTTATTATTAAGCAGCTACTATCTTCTCCATCATAAAGAACAAAAAACCTTATAAATTAAAAATTAATTATCTTGTAAATGATCCGACATTAATTGTTATTATACTATAAAATATATTAATATTCTAGCACCTAGAAACAGGACCAATCATATTTAGAGCTCGGTTTTGCTCTTAAAAAAATTCCTGTAATAAACATGACCCGGCCTGCAATTATTAAAAAAATATACTTAAACTCTGCAAACCTTATATTGTTTATAGGAGGGTCATATTTGTTTTGTTTAAATACATCTCATGTTAAGTTAATCTTGCATCAAGTCCTTTCCCCGGGTATAAAAAAAGAGCATAACAATTACATATGTTCCGTCAGCTGGGATATATGAATCTAAAAATATAAGATTCCCCTTTTATAACCACTTGACATTCATATACCCAGCACCTCGGGCATTCATCTCTAAAACTCCTGTTCCTAAGCTCATATATGCCAGTTCTTGTGCCATTTTATCATTACTAATATGGATAGATAGTTTGTCTCCAAGAATCTTTTTTCCTTTATAATTAATCGCGACCGGCTTTTTGTTTTTAAATTCTATCGATGTGTAAAGCGGAAAGTCTTCATTTATTTTTGTATTCATTAAGAGATTATATTTTTTTATTAAATTATCTTTCAACCTCCTTTCGAAGTCATTTAACGAAATATGGCCCTTCCAATACCCTTCATTAGTTTTCAATACTAAAGGAGTTATCGAATAAATTTTCTCTATATGGTTTTTCGGCAAGATTCTTATTGTCGATGTTAAAGCTTTTAAATTGTCATTAAAATGGTTGACTAATTCCTCACAGAAAAATTGCGCCAGTTCGTAATCAACCGTTCTTATTCTAATTGTATAGTTTTTTCCGACCCCGTAAATTTTGTTTTTTTCTAATGGGTAAAATGAACAAAAACAATAGTTTTTATATGTGTTCTTATTATGGAGTTCTAATAATTTTGACTTTTTTGCCAATCCACTATCAATAAATCCACTAATCTTTGAAAATGCTTCTTTTGAATCTATATCGTTTTTTAAAAAAACTAAAATAGCTATCTCAAATACTTTCATAAAGTTACCTCCTCCTTTTTTACCATTATCAATAATAGATATTCTACGGTTTTCCTATTTTTCCTTTATAAAAAAACAAAAATATCAAAATAAATCCTAAATTTGTTTAATTTATTTGCTATGTTTAAAAATATATACTGCTTTCTAAAAAAACATAACCAATAACATCAAGCTGGTTATTGGTTACATTGCTAATTTTTATCTATTTTAATAAAATTAATGGGAGGCTTATATTTGTTATGGCTAATCATCCAACTAAGTAAAAACCGGTTGGTTATTTCTTAGCAAATATTAAGATATAAAGCCAACCGACAATAAACGAACCAATGATACCAGCAATTACATTATAACCAGCCAGCATCCAACCCCAATCACCTAAAATAAGATCACCGATCCAGGCACCGATTAAAGCACCTACTAATCGATTCCAGTAACCACCAGGCATCTCTTTACCACTAAATAATACCTGAAGTAACCAGGCCATTATTAACGCAATCACAATGACTACTAGGTAGTACATATTATACACCCCCTTTCTCCAAACCTCCCATAAAATAAAAAACCTTTACTCATGAAAATCATGAATAAAGGTCTCACTTTTAGTACCATCCGGATGCTTATCCTAGCACCGAGATGACGAATGGCACACCAATCGGCAAGTTACTCCCCTTTATTTTACCGTTTAATTAAATTTTACTCTAAATCTTGCCTTTTGTCAATATGTTAATATACCTTACAAACGTAATATTTTTGATTAAGTAAACTGGGAAAATTTACTCTTCATCAAATTCATCTCTGTATTTAGCAACACCATGAATCTTTGGCTTCATCTTATCATCTAAAATCATTACCATAAAAGCCTCATCCGGAACACCGTCCCACTGACATTTCAGACCATATTTTGAAGCAGTCTCAAATCCAAATTTAGGGTAATAGTCCTTATGGCCGAGGACAATGATATAGGGTACAGACTTGAGCTTTAATCTTTGTATTCCTTCTTTGATTAATTTTGAACCAATTCCTTGCTGCTGATAATCAGGAAGAACGGCCATGGGTGCTAACCCCATTCCATCTTTTAAAGTTGCTTGCTCTTCCATCCTGACCGGACTAAAAAAGATGTGTCCAACTATTTTATTATCAATAATAGCAACTAAAGATAAAATCTCAACTCCGGATTCCCTTATTTTTTCGATTATCATTCCTTCCTGTGGTTGATTAAATGCTTGATTATTCACATCTCTGACTGCCTGATAATCTTCTCTTCTTTCTTCTCTTATTTCGATCAATTTAAATTACCTCCATTTTTTCTAGATAAGCCAACTTTTTCTTAATACCCTTTGTTTTAGATTCATTTTAATCGTGATCAATAAGCCCCCCTTCAGGTAAATTTATTAATACAGCAAAAAACAAAAAACTACCGGTGAACAGAATACACCTGTAGCTTTCATTTTATCTATATATCTGCTATCTTATGCCCTTCAAGGATTGACGCATAAAAAAACCGTGCAAAGCACGGCGTAACAGCAAATAATAGATCTAGAACGCTTTAAAGATTGGTCATCCGTGTTCTTAACTAGAGAGGATCTTAAATGCACGACAAATAAGCCCAGATAGACAGGGTTTTTCGAACTTCTAAGATCTTATTAATTTAATTAGTTAAGAACAACCTCACTCATCAAACGACCTCCCTTTTATATATCTTTTATATTTTACACCAATAGCTTAAATAATGCAATAGGTATCCTCATAAAATATACTTTTCCATCGTATCACCATAAACGACTGGGCTATCTCATTAATATTATACATCATTATTATCTAATCAATTCTGCAACCTTTTTAAGTGAGCGGCCTTTAGTTGATCATATATTCCATCTCCTTGCGAAAATGGACATACTTTAACACAGATACTGCAGCCCATGGTGGCATTAAATTGGGGAAAACATTTGATTCTGTCAATACAAGTGCGGGTCACCCCAATTCCTGGTACATTCTCAGCAGATACTCTTTTTTCTGAATAAATGGCGCCTGTCGGACAAGAACGTTCACATCTACCACAATTTTGGCAAAAATCTTCAATCCATTTATGCTGAGCACTATCGGTAAACTCAAACAGCTTCTCTTCGATAAAGATCGGAGCTATCCGTTGCCGCTGACCATACCAAGGGGTAATTAAAAGGCCATTTCGCCCCTGCCAACCAAGGCCGGCTTTACCGGCAAGGGGTGTAGTATTGGTCAGACCACCGAGAGGATGATTGGATTGACAGTGAACATTGTATTTTTCTCTTAACCACCGGGCAAGATCATTTACTGCTAGCCCTAACTCCTTATAAACTCTAATTACTTCTGTTCCAGCCGAAATCTCAGGAGCTTGATCAATTTCTGATTTTTTCATCTCTTGAATGCATACTATGGCGTATCTAAAGAGAATAGTTTTTCCTTTGAAGACAAATTGTTCCGGCATTTCGGTAAACCCAATCCTGATCTGCCACTTATCCCAAGCATATTTAGATAATTTTTCCCAAATATCAAAATTAGGTTGAGTAGCTAATAATGGATGTTCTTTTTTTAAGAGTGTTCCTGTGGTCTCAATTTCATCTAAATATGGTTTTAAATCAGTAAAACATTCCCTCCGTCCCTTGATCATTTTAGGCATCTGCTTTGCGAATAACTTAATCATGTCAAATGCCATCTTTAATCCACCGGAAACAAACTTTTCTACCATTAAATTATGACCACCACCATGAGAATATCGATAATCCTCAGATGTAAAATATTCAAAACCTTCTTGAGGTGAATCGGGATGATCTTTGACCATCTGATCCCGATATGGCACTATCCTTTTTAGGTATTCCAGTTCACCTTTACTTCCAGCAACAAACTTAGTCACACAAATCCCTCCCTTTTATACCATCTAGTCGGTATGTGATAAACAAAAAATCCCGGAAAATATATAATCATACTACTCAACCATTATGGTCTTCAAAAGGGTTTGCAAGTTCTCTCTCAAAACCTTTTTTGATCTATCCTTATCCATTATCACCCAATCAAACATAGAACCTCTGATGCAAGCTTGGAAAAGATTGGCTAATTGCTTAGCTGAAATATCTTGACGAATTTCTCCACTCGCTTGACCTTGTTCCATTAAATCCGTTATTGAAGCCAAAGCTTTCTTTTGATAATGTTGATTATGCTCACGCAATTGCTCATCTCTCTTAAGCCCTTCATAAAACAGCATTAAAAAAGCTTTGGGATCAATATTTTGAGAACAGAGCTCTTTAATTCTCTCTTGAACATTGGTAATAGATTTTATTGAGAAATTCACTTTTTCGGCTACACTGCCTTCAAAATCAATCAACATATTGATATTTTGCTCAATATAAGCATGAAAGTATTTCTGCAAGATCTCTCTTAACAGTTCATCTTTACTTTCAAAATGGTAGTAAAAGGCACCTTTAGTTAAACCTGTTCTTTTAATTAATTCATTTAATGATATCTTTTCAAATCCTTCTTCCAGGAATCCGCGAAAAGCAATTTCTAAGATCATATCCCGTGTACTCATAAGATTTCCTCCAAACCGACCAGTTGGTATAATATTATTTTATCTAATTTGTCTGGTTTTGTCAATTGATTTTTTTACCAAGAAGTTCAACCAGTTAATAGTATGTTTTTAAATACTTAAGCCACTCATTATATATTTCCTGTTTATTTTTAGAAAATATCTGTTGATAGGATTTATTACCTTTGATTAACTCGACAACACTTTTCCAGCCATATTCTTGATCCAAAAATTCAATAAATGCGTATGAATACTGATAGCCCCCTTGATTACCAAATTTAATTTCATTTTTAATATCGAAAAATTCAAGTGGAGGTATTGGCCTATCTTGGGTAAATCCCTGGTAAGGGCTTTGCTCAGCTAAATATGTTGCTACTCCGTTATCAACAAAATATGACAATTCAGGATTAATCCGGTAATTAATTGTATGGACCAGTTCATGGGTAGCAGCGCTGATTATACTTGCCATATTATGTCCCTTTACATCAGCATTAGGTGAAACCATTAAGACGATAGGGCCTTTATTATCACCTATATACCAATCTGGTGCTATAATCAATGTAGCAAGTCCGTATTTTCTAACATGTAAGCTCGACTGTTTTTTATAAACATATACCTCGGTTTTTTTTTCCGATCTCAGGTTTAATTTATCGCTAATTTCTTTTACGCTGTTTTCGAGTTGTTCAAAAACCATTCTCCCGCCATGGTCATCAACAGCATCATAATATAATTCAATATAGTCTCCCTCTATTTTCTTCATACCGACATTCTTTAAAACAAAAATAGGCAAAGACTGTAAAACCACAACTATCAACACAATTGCCATAAAAATTAAACCCGTTCGTCTTTTTCTCGTTTGATTAATCATCTTACCCCCTGCTATAACCGTAGCATAAATTTATTATAACAATTACATTATCCCTTATTCCGGCAGATTTTCCTTTACTTGCTCTTACTCAACAATTAATTATTATACTATAAACGATTTATTATTGCTACTTTAATTTATGACTTTTTTTTATTAGTTAAAATATCCCCTTAAGTAACTATTGTTTTTAATACCAAAAATATGCTATGATAGATTTGGATCTCGATCAAACTAAGGAGATGATGATATGGAAAAACCAATTCCGGCACCATGGAATTTAACTGGCAATGGGTATATATTATTATTCAAATTTTCTGAGAAATTTGTCAATACCCGCGGTTTTGTCCCACCTTGTTTCAAGGATAGCTTTCAACACGGCTTAGGAAGCATTATGCTGGTTGACTATCATTCTTCTGACGCCGGACCGTACCAAGAATTACTCTTTATTCCCGGCAAGTTTTTATATCAGGGTCAACATCTACATACCATTACTAAAATCTATGTCTCTACAGTGACAAGTGTTATCAATGGTCGTAACAATTGGGGCATTCCCAAAGAACTAGCTACTTTTAATTTTACTCCACTGGACCAACACAACGAAAAAATTTCCGTTACAGTTAATGGTAATCCCGCAATGAAGATTCATTTAAAGTCCGGATGGTTAAGTTTTCCGGTTCATACGGCTCTTTTACCTTTTCCTTTAGTCCAAAATCTGGACCAGAAAATCTATTATACAAAGTTTATTGGTAAAGGGACCGGTAGATTGGCCAAAATAGTAGATATTGATGTTAATCAAAAATATTTTCCTGATATTGGTGCAGTCAAACCCCTGGCTGTGCTGAAAATATCCAACTTTAAGATCACCTTTCCGGTAGCAAGGATTGTTGAGGAGAAGATGACCAGTGGAGATTAATCAATGTAAGATTATCTTGACCGGAGCGGCATCAGGCATTGGGCGGGCACTATTAGCACAATTAAATAATTATGATGTCCAGATTCTGGCAGTTGATAAAAACCGTGAACAGTTGGCTGAGACTATAAGCTCTCTGCCCACTGGTTCGGCTAAGATAGCTTCCTTTATCTGTGATTTAGCCCAACACCAGGCGGTTGATGAAATGTTCCAGCAAGCCATTAATACAATGGGGCAAGTCGATATATTTTTAGCCAATGCCGGATTTGCCTATTATGAAAAAATAGAAGGGGCTGATTGGCAACATATTGAGAAAATTTTTCAAGTCAATGTCTTTTCCGCAATTTATGCCTTGGAAAAAATGGCTCAACTTAATCATCAACGAAAACATTATGTAGTAATGACAGCATCTGGTATGAGTAAGATTGCCATTCCCGGCTACACTCTATACTCAGCCACTAAAGGGGCTTTAGATCGCTTCGCAGAAGGGTACCGATTTGAAAAAAATGCTTTAGGGCGTTTGGCTTTAGTCTATCCAATTGCTACGAAAACAAAGTTTTTTGAACATGCCGGTTCCCAGACTCCGATTCCCTGGCCTGCTCAACAACCGGAAGATGTGGCCAGAGCGATCATTAGGGGGATTGCCAAAAATAAAGAGCAGATTTATCCCTCCAAAATTTTTCAAGCAATCTATTGTTTAAGCAAAATTTTTCCGTTTATTACTTTGATTTATCAAAAAGTAGAAGTTTTTAAGTTTAAAAACTGGTTACAGAAAGCTTCCGGTAATCAGATTAAGGTATAGCATTTTCCTTTGCTATACCTTCTTTCCGCTCATCTCCTCAATACGGTGCGAATCAGTTGGTGGTTTCCTGATTAAGTCTCCACATTGCCCAGGCAAAGCTAACAGAACACATCACTAAAAAGAGCACGGTGACAAAAAAGATATGCCCGAAGATGATTTTCTCTCGTAAAATCAAGCTGCGCAGAGCATCAATCATATGAGTAAAGGGGTTTAGCTTGACAGCTATCGCCAATCCTGGAGATAAATTCTCTGTTGGAAAAAGCGCTGAACTTAAAAAAAAGATGGGTAAGACAATCGCAGTCATTATCGTCTCATAGATCACTTCATTGGGTAATAAAAGACTGATAGCATAAGCCAGACTGGACATAAAAAACGCAGTGAGAAAGATCAACAATATCATCAGCATGATGCCGGTAATACCCGATGCTACTGTTACTGAGAAAAAAATGCTGACGATAAATAAGATTGCTACTTCTACAAAGGAAAGCAGTATTGCTTCCAGCATCTGGCCGAGCACAATAGAGCTTCGACTTACAGGTGCGATCAGGATTCTATAAAAGCTACCACTGGACTTCATTATAAAGTTGATGATGCCGCCGCTGCTGGAAGCCCCAAAGATAACCAGCACGATGAGACCGGGCAGAATGAAAGCGGTATAATTACTGATCCCGGTATTTTGCATCGTCTGATGGCGACAGCACTATATAACACCAGCCAAATCAGCGGTTGCAATAAGGGAATGATCACCGCAAGGGGGGTCTGAATACGCCACTTGATATTACGCCATAAGATATTGAGCACAGCTATTCCTCCTCTGTCTTTCCTGAACCAATTAATCCTATAAAGACATCCTCGAGATCCGGTTCGACGATTTCGATCGCGTCAAACTCCACATGATGATCCAAGAGCCACTTATTCACAGCTGTAAAAGCTCTTCTGCTGTCATCTACCCCAGCAGATATCGAATTAGCTCGCAGATCGGTGAACTTAATCAACTCCATCTTATCAAGCTCATCGCTAATTTTTTTTGTCTGCTCAGCATTAGAAAAGGTGATCCGTAAAATATTTTGCCTGGTATATTGGCGTAAACTACCCGGAGTTCCTTGAACCAGCTCCTTTCCGTCGCGCATGATACAAATCTGATCACTCAACTGATCGGCTTCGGCCAGATAATGAGTTGTCAGAAAAATAGTTGTGTTAAATTCTTCCCGAATTTTCAGCAGCATTTTCCACATAGCTCTCCGAGATATGGCATCCATCCCTACTGTAGGTTCATCCAAAAATAAAATCTTCGGCAGAGAAACCATATTCATAGCGATATCCAGTCGGCGTTTCACCCCGCCAGAATAGGATGCTACAGGATATTTTAGATATCTAGAAAGTTCAAAACTGTCAATCAAAGAGTTGATTCTTTCTTTTGCTATCTTTGAATCTACTTTGTACAGCCTGCTCTGAAAGATCATATTTTCCAGTAGGGAAAGGTGCAGATCGATAGAAATATGCTGAGCAACACAGGCAATCTGTTGGCGGATCCAGGCCGAATTCTTAGATAAATCTCTTCCCAGCATCGTCACTTTCCCAGATGTAGGCTTGTAATAGGTAGTCAGTATGTTGATCAGAGACGATTTTCCCGCCCCATTTGGTCCTAATAACGAGAAGATCTCCCCACTATTCACTTGCAGACTAAATTCATCCAGAGCTTTGACCCCATTTTTGTACTCTTTAACCAGATTTTCAATTTCAATAGCCGGCATTATCGTGCCCTGCTTTCAGTGGAAAGAGGATTTCCGTAATATATTTATAGGGATTACCGTTGTAACGCATGGTAGCTACTGTAACAGGTTCGATCGCTTTGATTTCAATCTGATAATTCATTTCTCTACACCTCCATATTTACTTAGCTTGTTTTGGCTTCTTAACTGCAATCCAAACTTCCGAATATCCACTTTGGGCTATTTGTTGGTTGCTGGGATAAACTTCGATATCAGGTAAATGAGCATATTCATAGCCAGAGAAGGGAAGCCATTCTGTGAGAAACCGCCTAAAGATGGTTTGAATGGAATCTGGAAAACGTCCATTGCCTTCAAAGATTACCCAGGTTGCTGCAGGGATTTCATATTCATACAGATTCTCAGAAACAGCTTGATCAGTTGAAACTGCAATATAGTAATAGATTTCTTCAGGATTTTTATATACGGTAACACCTAAAATACCAGGAGGCTTTTGGTTTCTTAATTTACTGATTTTTGAAACCAAATTACTGCTGAAAGCTTCCTTCCAAAATTTAGGAACCATTTGGAAATTATGTTCTTGATCTTCTTTTAGGGCAACTCTAACCCCGGCAATTCTAATCGGATCTTTTCTCTCAACCCGATATCGCATACTTTCACCTCCAGTGACATTAATCGTAAAACTTATCGGCGGATAAGCCTTTAATAAAGTCCCTTCCCTACGGGCGACAG
>JAKSCG010000031.1 GCA_022360715.1 Halanaerobiales bacterium | reverse complement strand
CTGAGATCGCTTGGAGTATCATTGATATTATTAACCGTTATTACCAGGACTTCTTCATAGCTTCCACCATTACCGTCATCGGTTCTTACTCTGATCGAAAAACTGTTTTTCGTCTCAAAATCAAATACTCCGTTACTCTTGCGAGCGGCTCCATCAATGGTAAATGAACCATTATCAGTATCTCCCGCCCCTGCTACTAATGAATAAGTGTGGCTATCCCCACTATCTTGATCAACGGTACTGAATGTACCAATTGTTGTTCCGATATTCTGGTTCTCATTTATGCTGTTATTATTTATGCTGAGATCGCTTGGAGTGTCATTGATATTATTAACCGTTATTACCAGGACTTCTTCATAGCTTCCACCATTACCGTCATCGGTTCTCACTCTGATCGAATAGCTGTCTTTCGTTTCAAAATCAAATACTTCGTTACTCTTGAGAGTGGCTCCGACAATGGTAAATGAACTATTATCAGTATCACCCGCCCCTGCTACTAATGAATAGGTGTGACTATCGCCACTATCAGGATCAACTGTACTAAATGTACCTACATCTGTTCCTGTGTTTTGGTTTTCATCAATTGTATTTGAACTTAGATTTATATCTGTTGGCGGACTATTAGGATCACCAATAACATCTATCGTCATCGTATAAGTCGTAGCACTCAGTCCACCTCGATTATCTTTAACTTTAAAGGTAAATGTTGCATAGGGGCTGCCATTATCATCGGTAAATGGTTTGAAAACAAGTTTAGTTATATCTTCAACCATTGTACCCACACTTATATCTATACCATCGTACTCCAAATCTCCGTTAGTTTCCAGTGACTCAATCCGAATTCCCCCAAAACTATCACTGTCAGGGTCAGAAAAAGTGAAATCACTAGTTGAAAATGGATATGAAGTATTAATTGCAGTTGAAACTGCGTCATTTCCTCCTGATGGCGCATTATTGCTTGTTACGGATATAGTAAATTGCTTTTCATAAAAATCACCGAATAAGTCTGTAGTGCGAACAGTAATCGTATAATCAGCACTTGTCAGGTTTAAAGAATCAGCAACCTCTAATCTATCACCATTGACGGTGAATCTACCTCCACCATTATCTATCAACATATAATCATGCTGATCATCTGCATCTGCATCGGTTGTTGTAAATGTACCAATTTCTGTTCCGTTGGCCGAACCCGAACCAATTGTATCATTGGAGAGTTGAATATCAGTAGGTGCTTGATTATTATTAAAAATCCCAATGGTTACGGTTCTTACATTCGATTCATTACTGTTTACAGAATCTACTAACTTATAGGTAAAATAATCTGTTCCGGTGTATCCATTATCTGGTGTGTAATCAAATGCACCGGTATTTGGATTTAAGTTCAAAGTACCATTAGTTACATGTTGAACTAGCTGAATGATAGCAGTATCTAAATTGGGATCATAGTCATTAGCAGCAATTCCGTCAAAGCGGTCAACAATTAATGGTGTATTTATACTAGTTCCATAGTTATCATCTGCTGCAATAGGTGGCACCTGAGTATTACTGCCCGGGGCAGATTTTACTCTTCCGTATCTTACTTGAGGTTGTGATAAGTTATAAAACCCATAATATCCCTGTGGGAATTTTGTTAACGAAGCATCTGCTGGAGTTACATCAAATATCTCAACACCATCAATTTTAACTTTAATTCGATCCTCATGATACAATATCTCAAAAAGGTATTCCTGATCATGGGCCCAATAGCCATAAGAAGTATTTGTAGCAAAATCGGAGATTCCAACACCTGTGCGGTGTTCATGATTCCAGTCAAAATCATTTTGGGCCCCGTTAACTACCGAAAGCCTCATAGCACTATGATCCCAATCAAAAAGGATAAACTCATAACCATCTGCAGCATTATTAGAAGCCTGTTGACTAGTGGGTCTTTGGTAACCAAAAACAAGACCCATAAAATCATCATCACCGCCTGAACTTAAAACACTCAGCGTTGCCCGAAGAGTAAAATTAATATCCGGATCGGGTGATACAAAGAAGGTAGCAGGGGTGGTATTATTATGTTGCAATACAGTTCTCCCGCCAGGTTCAACCTCCCAGGTACCTGTAATACCATAGTTTATCCAATTATTTAAATCTACATAAGTCAGTCCTGAAGCATAACTTACAGTACAAAACATCATAACTATGATTGATGTAAAAAGCAATATTCTCTTCATGTTTACCTCCTATCCTCAAAGTTAAAGACTACCACTTATTTACCAGGTTCATAAACCAACCTTTTGCATTATAATCCAGGTCGGTTAGATCATCACTAAAGTCAGTAAAGTTATATCCTATCCCAAATTTTGTATTGTTATTAATATGTTTATATGTACCAAATAAAAATCCCCATTTCTTATCATTAGCCTGGATATTATGTAACAAACGATATTCTCCATATATATCCATATTATATATAGTATGATAGTTCAGTCGGTTGATCCAGAGATAGGTATCACTATATACCTTATTTTCCGGCTTATTATCCAACATAACTCCTGTTCTCTTATAAGCAACTTTTTCTGCTAACTGCCACTTCTGCGAAATATCATAGATGCCTTCAGCAGAGAAAATATGGGAGTTTTCACTATATGCGGCTACACCTTCCTGACCTGCCGGTGCGAAGTCATCCAGATATGTATATTTACCAATTAAATTGAGCTGATCATTGGTAATCGGACGATAGGCCGTTCCGATAGTGACTTCAGTAAATCTTGCTGCTTGAACATCCGCATCATCCTTACTCATTGAGTGGTTTATCTTAAATAACATTGATAACTCCTCACTATAATACCAGTCTAAGTTTGAAACCAGGATATATTGCTGCAATTCTTTTTTCCCGCTGTCAACCCTGTATTCCACCTTACCTTTATAAGCAATATTTTCATCCCGGTAAACAACAGCCGGTGACAGGATATCACGTTTGAAATTAGGTTCGTCTGATTTTTCAACATTACTCCTGGTATAGTCTAAAGATGCACTCATCTTGTCAGTAAAATCATAATTTACACCGAAAACATTGGAGGTACTAGCTTCTTTATCACCAGCATCGCTCTTTCTTTCAGTGTAAAGAGTAGCTTTGTCATTTAGTCTTCCTCTGTTTCCGACTATAGTTGATAAGGTGTTTCCGGAACTGTTATCAGTATTATAACTAATATTGCTATATAATTGACCATAATTATAGTTATAATCACCACCCAGTTTAAGGCTATTCCCCTTATTCCCCAGAGAACCTTCAATACCTGTTCTCAATTTTTCGGTTAAATCTACTTCTGCTCCTAAAGTGATCCTATTATTAAGAGCCATATCCTCACTCTTATTTAGGGTAAATTGTCCACTGCCGTAGAAGGTTTTAGTATCATCAAATAGATAATCAAAACCTAAAGCCCCTAGTATTTCATGGTTGTAATCACCATTATTTGCTTCTATTTCCTTGCGGCGTAATTCTCCCGCCAGGTTTAACTTACTATTATAGATTCTATTAACTTGTAGATCAATAATTGAAGTTGTATCTGCACTTTTTTCTTGCTGATAAATATATCTACTTTTATAGAAATAGTCCTCAAGACCAGACCCACTTAATGTAACCTCAAACTCATCCTGATCATTCACCACTGATTTTGTTTGACTGGTAAAACCTTGGTCCCAGTGATTATATTGGGTAGAGAGCAACATACCATATTTCTCTAAATTTGAACTCAGCTTTATCTTATACGCATTACCGCTTTTTTCTGTCTCATCTTCAAGAATAGGAGTATAGCTAATACCCCCATCATCAGAAAAATTCTTTCCGGTTATGATATTCTTTGATGTAACCCATTCTGCATTTATTACAGTATTATCATAAATATTCAGCTCGGTATCGATTCCAAATAATAGATAAGCATCACTATTGGAACCAGCTTGTCTAATCAACGAATTACCGATATGGATCTTCTGATTATTGGGTAGCAGGTCATATCTAAGACCATAAATAGCCTGCTCATCATAATTACTGCGCGGAATATATTCATAATCTGCAACTATATAAACCTTATCTCCATTTACAGGTCCATCGCTTATAAACTCATCTGAATCTACCAGTGCAGGGATATTGTTTTTTAATAATAATCTTCCCTGTAACCAGTCAAGTTCGTAATCCAGTTCTCCAACCAGTTCGATACTTTCTTTTATTTTTCCTGAAACCGCATCCCTGATCTCTACCTTGATCTTCTCAGAGCCAATTACCAGATCACCATTTTTTAAGTAATACAGTATTCCTCCTGTTGCCAGCATTTCATCATGTGCATGTAAATAATCAGTCTCTGACCAGAAACCTCTCAAAATTTGTTCAGCTATATCTGTTTTTTCCTGAATTTTAGTATATACCCCATAAAGGCTACGATTATAGGTAGCTAATTCGGTTGAATTTAAATTCGTTCTATAATTTCCCCAAAGAACTTCTGAATCATCCCATTCCAGTTTAACGTACAATTTTCCCTGTGTATCTATCTGATTTACAATTGTAGAATTATCACCATAAATCGGGTAGTACTGATCCGGGTCAATCTGATCAAAAATCGTACTGCTATCCTTCTCAGTCAGACTAGTAAATATATCTTTTAGTGGGCCATTCCCTGTATCCAACATTGCAGTTAAAAGGTATTTGCCCTGTATTTTCCCCTGTAGATAAAATGCCAGACGTCCTTCTACATAAGCTTTACTTTTAAAATCCTCATTACCTTCCAGAGGTTCAATATTACCTGGGTAATTATTGATTCTCAACGTCAAATCAGTTATACCGACTAAAATATACCCTTCATCTAACCTAAGGATGTCCTCCCAAAAATTAACCGGATTACTACTTGCGCTCACCCCATTTCCGCCAAAAGTTACCACAAGGAAGAAAACGGTTACAAAAACCATCAATAAATATATAATCCTCTT
>JAKSCG010000027.1 GCA_022360715.1 Halanaerobiales bacterium | reverse complement strand
CTGCTGATAGTTAAAATCAAACCCCGCTTCTCCCCGCTGCTGCAATTGCTGATTCAAATAAAGCATCAGGGAAGTCTCGTTTGTTCCGGCATGGCTGTCCGGATCATCACCACATACCCCCGGTTCAAGGCCGGTCATCGCCAAAAAAGCACGGTCATGTTGGACCATATAACGGAAAACAAGCCCAAAAGGATTAATCAAATAAAAGTGATACTTCTTCCAGAGTTTTCGAGCAGCAGCTTCCAAGGCCAGTTGATGGCCAGGCCCCCCATGATTATCAGCCAGAAAAAGATAATGGAAACCCTGTTCGGCCAAGCCTTGACCAATATCATAAACCAATTTTTCCAGGACCCGGGCCCTGATCGGGATCGAACCCTGGGCCGGCACAGGATTGGCTCCCGTATAAAGGGGTGGCAGTTGCAGGAGGAAATAGCCGGGATACTCCTGGGCCAGTTCTTCCCCGTATTTAGTCAGTAAGGCCTCGGCAATAAAGAGGTCCGTCCCTACCGGCAGGTGGGGTCCATGCACTTCCAGCGGACTGATCGCCATCAAGAAGATAGTTTTATCCCGGTTTAAATCCTTAATCTCCGGTAAGGTCATCCTCTGGTAACTCTTCATCTTATTCCTCCTTTAAAATCTCCCGGGCCAATTGAAAGGCCTCATTAAAACAGGGAAAATGCAACGACTCGACCTGTTCAAAGCGGACCAGTTTAACATCTCTGGCGTCATCGGCCGCACTCATCACCCCGGTCAAGTTGTCAACCAGAAAAATAATCACCAACACCGGGCCATAGATCCTGGCTTGCTGGGAATAAACCCCTAACATCTCTCGAATCGTGCCGGTTAAACCTGTCTCTTCTTTTAATTCCCTTAAACAGGCCTCTTCCGGGGTTTCCCCGGCATCAATAAAACCTGAAGGGATCGACCACTTACCCTTACCCGGTTCGACATTCCGTTCTATTAATACAAGCTGACCATCTTTAATCGCTATTGCCCCGGTAGCCGGGATGGGATTTAAATAGTGAACAAAACCGCAGCCCTGGCAATAATCCCTCATCTGTCCTTCAACCAGTCCGTTTATCAGCTTACTACTACACTGTGGGCAGTATTTATATTGATACATAATTTCCCCTTTCATTGCTAAAGTAAAACCTAATCTTTCTATCTTTTAATTTCGATAAATAGAGTCCATTTTCCTCTTTGCATTTCTCAGCTATTTAGGATCTAGCCGTAAATTAAAAAAACACTATGAAGTTTAATCACCTTCATAGTGTTTAGGTTTTGTTCGCCTTTACTGTAATAATGTCTGTTCGGTTCTGGCAATTATTTCATCCTGCAAATCCTTACTCAGGTTATTAAAGTAATCGCTATATCCGGCAACCCGGACGATCAGACTTCGGTAATTTTCCGGTTCGGCCTGAGCCTGGCGCAAGGTCGCGGCATCAATCACATTAAACTGGATATGATGACCGTCCAGTTTAAAATAGGCCCTGATTAAGTGGAGGAGGCTGTTCAATCCTTTTTCATCGGCTAATAATTTAGGGGTAAATTTCTGGTTAAGCAGAGTCCCCCCGGTCCGCACCTGATCCATCCTGGCCGCTGATTTAATAACTGCGGTTGGTCCGCTCCGGTCAGCCCCCTGAACCGGTGAAATTCCCTCTGACAAAGGCAATCCGGCCTTTCGTCCGTCCGGAGTAGCCCCAATCACCGATCCAAAGTAAACATGACAGGTAGTCGGAAGCATATTAATTCGGTAATAACCGCCTTTCATATTCTTTCTGCCGTTGACTTGATCATAAAAGCGATCAAAAACCGCGGTCATAATTGAATCGGCATAAAGATCATCATTACCGTATTTGGGTGTTTTGTTCAGCAATATTTGACGAAAATCTTCGTGGCCGGCAAAGTCTTGTTCCAGGATCTTTAGAAAATCTGGCCATGTTTGATTATGTTGGTCAAAAACGTGATACTTGAGTGCGGCCAGACTATCGGTAATACTGCCAATCCCGACCCCTTGAATATAGTTGGTATTATACCGGGCTCCCCCGGCATTATAGTCCTTGCCTTTTTTAATACAATCACTGATAATGATCGAAAGAAAGGGGGCCGGCATATAGTTGCTATATAATTTTTCGATCACATTATTACCCCTGATTTTAATATCAATAAAATGGTGCAACTGTTGCTGGAAAGCAACCATTAGTTGATCAAATGACTTAAATTTAGCCGGATCACCTGTGGTAAGGCCAATTTTCTTTCCGGTCCGGGGATCTACACCATCATGAAGGGTTATTTCCAGAACTTTAGTCAGATTAAAATAACCGGTCAGAATATAACTTTCTTTGCCAAAAGCGCCGGTTTCAACACAACCGCTGGTACCACCGCACCGGGCATCTTCAATTGTTTTGCCCTGCCGCAGCATTTCGTTAATCACCTGATCGGCGTTAAAAACCGAAGGCTGACCCCATCCTTTTTTTATAATCCCGAGGGCCCGCTTTAAAAATCTATTGGGATTTTTCTTACTTAACTGTATATTGGTACTGGGTTGTAATAATCTCATCTCATCAATAACATCCAGAATCAAATAACTTACCTCATTAACGCCATCTGAACCATCCGCCCTTAATCCACCGTTATTGATGTTGGCAAAATCGGTATAAGTCCCGCTCTCCTGCAGGGTAATCCCAACTTTGGGCGGGGCTGGTTGGTTATTAAACTTAATCCAGAAACACTGTAGTAATTCCTGGGCTTTTTCCCGGGTTAAGGTGCCCGCGGCCAGTCCGTCCTGGTAAAAAGGAAGGAGGTGCTGATCCAACCGGCCGGGATTAAATGAATCCCAGGTATTAAGTTCAGTAATTACCCCCAGGTGGACAAACCAGTACATCTGGAGCGCTTCCTGGAAGTCCCGTGGTTTATGGCCAGGGATATGGGAACAACCGGCAGCAATCTTGAGGAGTTCTTCCTTCCGGACCGGGTCCGTCTCACTGGCGGCCAATTCCTCAGCCTTTTCGGCATAGCGTTCGGCAAATCTGATCAGGGCATCCGCACAGATCAGCATGGCTTTCAATTCTTCCTGTTTTTCATAGGCCTCCGGGTCATCATAAAAATCAAGCCTGGCCAACTCTTCCTTGATCTCTCTTTTAAAATCAAGAAAACCCTGCTGGTAGATTTTATGATCAGCGACCGTATGGCCCGGTGCCCGCTGCTCCATAAACTCGGTAAAAAGACCGGCTTGATAGCAATCGAGCCACTCCGGGGTCATTTCCTTGAATATTTTGGTGCGAATTGAGCGCTCTTGCCAGAAGGGGATAATCTCCTTTTCTTGAATAGCTTTAACTTCCGGACTGACCTTAAAGGAGATCTTTTCCCGATTATTGATAATCTCTAAATCGGCCAGGCTGTGGCAACAAAGCTCCGGGTATAGAGGTGTCGACTGCGGAGACTCCCCTCTTTCTCCGACAATCAGTTCACCCGGATTAATACAGATCGTTTTATGTTCCAGCAGATGTTTAAAGGCCAGTGCTCTCAGCACCGGTACTGAAACAGTACCTTCATATTTCCGGTAAGCCTCGGTAATCAGCCTGGATCGTTCAATTGAAATGCTTGGTTGTGTCTCTAGACTCGTTCTGCGCAATTCAATTACTCTTTCCTTCATTGATATCAACCTCCGATCTTAGTATTAAGTCCTAATTTTTCCAAAATACCAACCAATTGAGCCAGCCTTTCCTCTGACAGATCCTCACACTCGCTTAATTTATATTCTTTGCCCAGCCTTTGATATTTATCAACACCGGCACGATGATAGGGCAATAGATTGACATCCTTAATATTGAGCTCAGTTAAAAATTGCCCGATCTCTTTGATATTAGAAATATGGTCATTGATCCCGGGTATCAATGGGATACGGGCAATAATACGGCAGTTGGCCGCCGCCAGTTTCGCCAGATTAGCCAGGATCAGCTGATTTCCCACCCCGGTATATTGCTGATGTTTTTCACTATCAATAAATTTAAGATCATACAAAAAGAGAGCAATCTTCGGAGCAAGCCGGCCCAGCTTTTCCCAGGCTATCTGTCCACAGGTATCAACAGCAAGCTCAATCTCTGCTTGTTGATAATAATCAGCCAGTAAAGTAAGAAAATCGGCCTGTAACAAGGGTTCACCACCGGAACAGGTTACTCCTCCCCCGGATTCTTCATAAAAGAGCAAGTCCTTTTCTGTTTCCTCAATCACTTCTTCAACCGTCATAATTTGACCGACCAGTTCAACGGCACTAACTGGACAGGACTGAATACATTGACCACAAATATCACATTTACTTTTTGCCCTTAATGCCTTGCCGTCAACTAATTCGATCGCTCCGACCGGACAATTGCGGAGACAGTTCCCACAGCCCAGGCAACGTTCTTGATCAAAGAGCAATTCCTGGGTCGTGGCTTGGCTTTCCGGATTATGACACCACCAGCAATTTAATGGACATCCCTTAAAAAAGACTGTAGTCCTAATCCCAGGACCGTCATGGATTGAATAGCGCTGGATATTAAAAATATTAGCCGTCTTCACTATATCACCACCTGATTCAAATATTGCTATATATCTAAGTCTATGCTATTCCGCTCTAAAAATCAAATCAAGTGACAGGCCACATAATGACCCGCTGTTACCTCTTTGAGTTCAGGGAATTTCTCCCCACAAACCTTTTCTGCCTTGCTACATCTTGCTAAAAACTTACAGCAGGCCGGATAATTAATTGGGCTGGGGACATCACCCTCCAACACCAGCCTTTTGCGCTGCCGCTCTTTCCTGGGATCCGGTAAAGGGATCGAAGAAAGGAGGGCCCGGCTATAGGGGTGGAGCGGTTGCTGATATAACTTTTCAGCCTCAGCCTCTTCAACAATATTTCCCAGATACATTACCCCGATCCGATCAGCGATGTATTTAACCACACTCAAGTTATGGGAAATAAAGAGATAAGTCAAGCCCATCTCTGCCTGTAGTTTTTTGATTAAATTAAGCACCTGGGACTGGATCGAGACATCTAAAGCGGAAACCGGTTCATCACAGACAATGAAATCGGGTTCAACCGAAAGGGCCCGGGCAATTCCGATCCGTTGTCGCTGACCCCCGCTAAATTCATGGGGAAACCTGTTGCTATGCTCCCGGTCCAGGCCTACTAAATGCAAAAGATAATCAATTCGTTCCACCCTTTCGGCCCGGGAATAATCCTGATGCAGATCCAGTCCCTCACCGATTAAATCACCGATTGTCATTCTCGGATTAAGTGATGAATAAGGATTTTGAAAGATCATCTGTACCTGACCGGTAAAGGCAAAGGCATCCCTTTTATTCAAAACAGTTATTTCCCGGTCAGCGAAAAATATATTTCCGGCGGTGGGGCGGTAAAGTCTAACCAGACAATTACCGAGGGTAGACTTACCACAACCACTTTCCCCGACAATCCCGAAGGTCTCCCCTTGGTCAATATTAAAGTTAAGACCATCCACTGCTTTCAATGTTTCATTTTTACGTATTTTAAAATATTTTTTAATATTTTCGACCCTGACCAGGGCTGAAGAATTACTCATTTAAAACACCCCTAGATTAGTTGACTTAGCTGATTCTGGTGCATCCGGGTGTAAGAGCCAGCAGGCGACCTGGTGACCGGCGGTAATTGGAAAAAAAGCCGGTTCTTCCTGGTAACAAACCCGCATGGCGTATTGACACCTTGCGGCAAAGGGGCAACCCGCCGGGGGTTCAAACAGATCAGGCGGAGTCCCTTCGATCGAACCAAGTTTTTTAGATTTTTGGTGATCAAGGCGGGGAATCGACTTTAAAAGTCCCCAGGTATAGGGATGTTTTGCCTGATAATAAATGTTGTCAATATCCCCCGCTTCGACTATTTTACCCCCATAGATCACCAGCACTCGCTCACAAAGCCGGGCCACCACCCCCAGATCATGGGTGATCAAAATAATAGCAGTTTTAAGGTTCTGCTGTAAATTATCCATTAAATCAAGAATCTGGGCTTCAATAGTCACATCGAGAGAAGTTGTTGGTTCATCAGCAATTAATAAGCGAGGTGAATGGATCAGGGCAATAGCAATCATAACCCGTTGTTTCATGCCTCCGCTAAATTGATAAGGATACTGTTTAAATCTCTTTTCATAATCAGCAATCCCGACCATTTTCAACATCTCATAGGCCCGTTTCCGGGCATTTTTTCGGCTAAAACCATGATGACTCAGCAAACCTTCGGTGATCTGTTCGCCAACTTTCATCGTTGGATTCAAGGAAGTTAAGGGGTCCTGAAAGATCATCCCGATATCATGACCCCGAATCTTTCTCATCCCTTTTTCATTCATTTCCGTTATATTTTGACCATCAAATAAAATCGAACCTTTTTTTAAAAAACCGGGTGGCTCGGGATTTAGTTTTAAAATACACTGAGCAGTTACACTCTTCCCACTCCCTGATTCACCGACCAAGGCGACTTTCTCTCCTTGCTTAACCTGAAATGAGATCCCCCGAACAGCCTTAACTTCCCCCCCATAGGTTAAAAAACTGAAATGGAGGTCATTAATCTCCAGTAATCTCTCCACGATCATCTTCACCTCAAAAATATTATTTTAAGAGACCGCGAAATTTTGGATCAAGTGCGTCTCTTAAGCCGTCCCCCAGTAAATTCAGGGCCAACATAGTAGTGCTGACAAAAAAAGCCGGGATAAACATCTGGTAAGGATAAACCCGAAAGACTTCCGCCCCTGCTTTAGCCAATGAACCCCAACTGCACTCCGGGGGTTTAATCCCGATACCAATATAACTCAAAAAGGCTTCGGCAAAGATCAGCCGAGGAACTGCCATCGTAAGATTGGTGACCAAAAGCCCGATCATATTGGGAAGGATATGTTTAAAGATAATTTTAAAGTCGGAGGACCCCAGAACCTTTGCAGACGCGACAAAATCCTGTTCTTTGAGTTGTAAAACCTGACCACGGGCAAACCGGGTCGATCCGATCCAACCAATAATCACCAGGGCAATAATTAAAGATTTTATCCCTGCCCCTAACACCACCATCACCAGGATAGCTACAATAATGTAAGGTATACCGTAAAGGACATCAATAATCCTCATTAAGATCAAGTCCAACTTACCGCCATAGTAACCGGAGATACTTCCCAAAACAGCACCAATAAAAGCATTAATTATGGTGGCAATAAATCCAATACTGAGCGAAATTCTGGCCCCCATCCAGTTCCTGACCCATAGATCACGGCCTAACCGATCGGTACCAAACCAGTGTTCTTTTGAGATAAATTGATTCATCCGGGCCGGATTAATATCCTGATATTGGTATGAAACAATTAAAGGCCCAAAAATAGCCAGTAGAATGTAGATAATGATAATGATTAGTCCAAGCAAGGCCACCCTGTTCTGCTTTAACCTTCGCCAGGCATCCTGCCAGTATGTTAGATTTGGTCTCCTGATTTCCTGGGTTTTTTCAAGTGTTATTCCGATGTGTTCAAAACTCCTTTCGGAAATTACTTCTCTGGACATCTAATCCCTCCTAGTAAATCCTGATCCGCGGATCAATTATGCCATATAAAAGATCGACAATTGCATTGGCGACAACCAGGAAAAATCCATAAAAAATAGTCATTCCAAGGATTAATGAATAATCCAGGTTCTGTACAGCCGTCACATAATATTTCCCCATCCCCGGAATCGAAAAAATTGATTCGATTACAAATGTACCGGTTAGGATCGCCGCAGTAGTCGGACCGAGCACTGTAATAACCGGAATAATTGCATTCCTGAGCTGGTGTTTTAAAATAATTTTTAAGGTCGACAAACCCTTCGACTTAGCTGTTTTTATATAATCTTGCTGCAATACTTCCAACATATTTGTCCGCATCAGTCTGGAGATCATTGCTAAGGTATATGTCCCCAAACCAATTACCGGTAGAATCGTATACTTAATACCCTGCCATTGGGCAACAGGCAACCACTTCAATCTAATCCCAAAGACAAATTGCAGTAAATAGCCAAGAATAAAATCAGGTACTGATACCCCAATTATCGCGATAATTATGCAAAAGTAATCCAGAAACCTTCCCCGATTAAAGGCGGCGGTGGTACCCAATAAAATACCCCCGACCAGTGCAAAAAGCAGTGACCTTATTCCCAGACTGGCCGAATAAGGAAAGGAATCGGCCAAGATCTTATTTACAGTAACATTCCGGTATTTCAAAGAATAACCAAGATCCCCTTTTAATAAATTCCTTAAATAGATCAGATACTGTCGATAGAGGGGTTGATCAAACCCGTAATACCTGATCATGTTTAATTTTATCTGCGGGGTTACTTTTTCTCCGATAAAGGGATCACCCGGTACTAATCTGACCAGAATCCACACTACTGTAATCAAAACAAATAATGTCAAGATTGAAATTACAAATCTCTTCATTAAATACTTAAACATGGTGAATTTCCTCTCTATTTTATGTCATTGAGGAGTGTTTCCACTCCTCAATGGAATGATCAAACCTTTTTCAACTAAATCATTATTTAGAAGATATCAGCTGTTACAAAATCCTCCCTGGCCCCGATATAATACCTGATTAAACCCTTTACCCGGGGGTTAATCATATAAGGTATCCTCCTAAATTGTAACGGACAGATCCCGGCCTCCTCTAATAAAACCTTTTCAGCGGCAAAAAGAGCATCCATCCTCTGGCGCTGATCTGTTTCATAAATAGCTTGTTTAATTAAGGCATCATATTCTTGATTGTTAAATCCACCGTGGTTGTATGGTCCGTCACTTACCCATAACTCAAGATAGGTTAAGGGGTCATCATAATCAGGGGCCCAACCGGAGAAGACCATATCAAACTGGTGTTCCGCTTCCATTGTTAACCTCTGTTTATAGGTAACTTGCCTGATCTCCACCTTAATCCCTAATTGTTGAATCATATGTTGTAATACTTCAGCCTGGATGCGGGAGGTATCATGATCAGTAGTTAGAAATTCTAATTCAATCTCCGCCGGGGAATTAAGCCCTAATTCGTCCAGGGCTTGTTTTAAGTAATTTTCGGCTAGCTTTAAATCAGCTTTTAGCGGATAGAATTGGAGCGGATATTCTTCCCCATAAGATTTTTCAACACCGCTGACAATAGGAATGACATACCTGGTACCGGCTTGATAGATATCATTAGTTGTTAACTTAATAAAGTTTTCCCGGTCAATCGAATAGTTAATAGCCCTTCTTAAATTAGTATTTTTTAAATAAGGGTTGGTATCAATCCCGTATTTGAGGAAGTCATCGGCACCGCTGAAATAAAACTCTACATCATCCCGATATTGCTCAATTAAAGCAGTAGGTACATCAACCAGATCAAGGATACCGTTTTCAAACATGCTTACTGCCGTATTAGCATCAGTAACAATAATAATCTCTGCCCCGTCTAACTTGACAGTCTCCCGATTCCAATAATCCGGGTTTTTAACCAGAATAAGCCTATCCTCATGCCTCCATTCTTTGAGAATAAATGGACCGTTGTAAAGCAATTTATCGGCATCGGCCGCAAATTCTTTCCCGTGCTTTTCCACATAATCTTTTTTAACCGGATAGAAACTAACAAATCCGGTATAGGCCAGAAAGTAATCGGCAGGTTGTTCCAATTCAATCCTTAATGTTTTCGCATCAATTGCTTTTACTCCCAATTCTTCAACCGGGAGCTCTCCTCTGTTTACCTTAGCCCCGTTCTTAATAATAAATCCGGCAAAGGAATAATAACTACCCGTCTGCGGGTCGAGTAACCGCCTGATCCCATATTCAAAATCATAAGCGGTAACTGGTTCACCATTACTCCATTTTGCTTCCCGCAGCTGGAAGGTATAAACTCTACCATCAGCAGAAACTTCCCAATTTTTGGCCATTCCCGGTTTGATCTCACCACCGGTATATCTGATTAAACCCTCATAAATATGATGGGCTACTGTGCTGGTATCCTGAGAATTAGCCAACTGGGGATCAAGAGTAGAACAATCTGCCCGCAAGGAATACCTAAAAATCTTCTCTGCCCCCTGGACATTAAAACAAATCAAACAAACTAACAGTAATGATAAAAGGATCGTTAGTCTTAACCCGATTCTCATTGATCAATCATCCTCCTCTTCTTTACTTTGATTCTGCCGAACTCAAAGCTCAATTAACTCTTTCGTTGAATTCGTTAATATCTCTATCCCTTCTTTTTGTACCACTACCGTATCTTCAATTCTTACACCCCCCCATTCCGGTATATATAATCCCGGTTCTACCGTGATCACACAACCCGCTTGCAACACATCTTGACAATTAACCCCCATAAATGGGTTTTCATGAATTTGCAAACCAACCCCATGGCCCAGACCATGCCTGAATTTATCGGTCAGTCCTTCACGGGTAAAGACTTCTCTGACTCTCCGGTCGGGTTGGTCCCCCTGGACACCGTCTTTGATCACTTCCAGGGCGGCCAGTTGAGCTTCTTTAACTAGCTGATAGATCCTGTGCTGTTCGCTGTCGGCCTTTCCAACGACGATTGTTCTGGTCATATCGGAGCGATAACCGTCATAAAGACCTCCAAAGTCCATTGTCACCAAATCTCCCTCTGTGATGAGCCGGTCAGAAGGTATTCCGTGTGGTAAGGAAGTATTTACGCCGGAAACAAGGATCGTGGGAAAACCGGGTCCATCTGCCCCTGTTTTACTAATATAATAAGCCAGTTCAGCCGCCACCTCTTTTTCCGTTAAGCCCGGTTTAATAAACCCGAGGATTTGCTCAAAGGCCTGATCGGCAAATACTGCCGCTTTGCTAATCTTGTCAATTTCGGCCGGCTCTTTAGTATATCTGATCCTTTCAACTAGCCCCTTGGTGGGGACTAGCTCAACTCCGGCTAAACTGCTGGCCAGT
>JAKSCG010000207.1 GCA_022360715.1 Halanaerobiales bacterium | reverse complement strand
AGGATTAATATAATAGATTTTGAAAGACATAAGCTGAACACTGTTTTAGAAAGCATGGGAGAAGGAGTTGTCGCATTAAACTCCAGAAGCAAGATTATAGCCGTAAATTCCAGGGCCCTTTCACTTATGGACAAAAAGATGACGGTTGAGCTTAAGGCTCTCGCTGAGGAAGTATTGAAAAAAGGCAGCAGGATTACAAGAGAGCTTCAAAATAACAATCATCATCTAATGGTTTGTGCTACACCGCTGGATAGTGTTAAAAGCATTGGGATGGGTGTTGTAATTATACTGAATGATATAACTGAACTCAGGGTTTTAGAGGAAAAACAAAAAATATTTATGTCTAATGTTTCACATGAATTGAAAACTCCTTTAACGACAATTCAAGGCTATGTTGAGCTTTTGAAAAAAAATACCAGCGATGAAATATTTGATATGTCCGTCAATTATCTTGAAAGTGCAAGTGAAAGGCTGACCCGGTTGGTAAACGACCTGGTTGAACTGTCTACAATGAAACAGCCAGAATTTTCTCTCAAGCCCAAAAAAACGGATTTGGCAGGGCTGATTAGAGATATCGCAGGCCAGATGTCTCTCAAAGCTCAAAAGTTTGGCATTTCGATAAAATGCAGTCTTATGGATACCGCTGTTATAATTGCTGATCCTGTGCGTATAAAGCAGGTGCTGGTAAACATTATAGATAATGCCATTAAGTATTCTCAGGGAGATAGAATATATATAAATATGAGGGATACCAGGCATGGTAAAATTGAACTGGCAATAACGGATAATGGAATTGGTATATCTGCTGATAATCTTAAAATGGTATTTGAACCCTTTTATAGAATAGATAAAGCCCGGGCTAGAAATATCGGGGGAAATGGTCTGGGCCTTGCCATAAGTAAGGAAATAGTTGAAAAACACGGAGGAAAAATAGAAATTGCCAGTGTTGAAGGCAAAGGTACAAAATTTATTATTACGCTTCCACCCTGGGATAAAAACCCATTTGAATTCTACGGGGAAGAAATCACCTGAGTTTTTAACGGCAACAATTTAATTTTTCCATTCTTAAAATTCTTTTAACCTTATAGTTCAATATAGGCATTTAAAAAAAAGTCAAATTTTTTTCAAAAAAGT
>JAKSCG010000068.1 GCA_022360715.1 Halanaerobiales bacterium | reverse complement strand
TGGCATTGATGAACGGTGCTCGATTGGGTATCGCTGCACAATCAGTTGGTGTTTCTGAAGCTGCTTATCGTGAATCATTGGCTTATGCAAAAGAACGTGTTCAGTTTGGAAAAGCGATTATGCGTTTCCCTGCTGTTTACGAAATGCTGGCTAATATGAAAGCTAAATTGGATGCTTCCCGTACATTATTATATGAAACAGCTCGCTTTGTTGATGTATATAAAACATACATGCATATTGCAGAAGAACGTAAATTGGAGAAGGAAGAGCGTCAGGAAATGAAGAAGTACCAGCGTTTGGCTGATATTTATACGCCACTTGTAAAAGGAATGGCTAGTGAATATAGTAACCAATTGGCTTACGATGCGGTTCAGATTCATGGTGGCTCAGGCTTCATGAAAGACTATCCTGTTGAAAGAATCTATCGTGATGCACGTATTACTTCAATTTACGAAGGTACTACTCAGTTGCAGGTTGTTGCTGCAATTCGCGGGGTAACTACTGGCTCTTATTTAAACCAAATTCGTGTTTACGAAGCCGAGAAAGTATCTCCTGAATTAGAGCACTTGAAGCGTACATTGATCATCCTTACTGATGAGTACGAGCAAGCTGTGAATAAAGTACAGTCAGTTGGCGATAATGAGTTCCTTGATTTCCATGCTCGTCGTTTAGTCGAAATGGCTGGTAATATTATCATGAGTTACTTGCTGGTACTGGATGCTAACCGTGAGCCAATGTTTATGAAATCAGCTAAAAACTTCATTCGTATTGCCAAAGCACAGATTAAAGGTCATGCTGAATTTATCAGAACTTCTGATTTAAGTGATCTTGGGGCCTATAAATACGAAATGGCTGAATAAGAAAAGCAATTTTGATACATGATATAATGGGTTGGCTGTATAGTCAACCCATTTTTTTGTTTTATATAGAAGTAGAATTACCTGGATTTACTTTTTAGTTTAACATCCATCAACTCTCTTGCTAATTTTTGTTCACGTACTAATGTATTCTTTCGATGTGTTTCGAACTCTTCCTGTACTTCAGTAAGCCTTTCTTTTGTGGATTTTACAACCTGGTGCCCTCGTTTATATAATAAGAAGGTAATAACAGATATACCTGCAAGGATTAAAATGATAGCCCACACAATGAGATTATATGCTCCTTTTTTTATTTGTATTCCAAGAAGCTTAATGCTGTTTTCAGCATTTTTTGCATTCTGTAGATCCTCATTCAGCTGCTCTATTTCATCTTTCCGTGCAGATAGGTCGCTATTAAGTTCAGTTATCTCATTTAGATGTTTTGCGACTTCTCTTTTGTACATATTAATACTGTCCAAAGAATTGCCTTTAACATGATTATATCCACTAATAGGAATTACTTTGTATTGTTCGTATCTGCTGGATATTCTTAGGAGGTATTCAAACTGACCTTTAATATCGGTGGTGTCAGAAATGTTTTCTACTTTCCTGCCTTGGGCAAATAATAATGTAGGCGTTACAAACAAAACTAAGATGCAAACATATTTTTTTAATCCATTTAGAGTCATCATCATCATTTTTGTTTTTTAGGATATATATAAATAATGTAAAGAATACATAGTTGTTCAATCAAATTTCGGAAAAGAAAAGCTAAAATGAAAAACGGATGTGATAGATTTTTATTACAAAATGAAGTTGAAATCAATTCTGCTAGCTGTATGAACCTTTAGGCGGGAAAAAGAACTTTAATTTTTCATTAGTCTAAAATCTTGTTTTTCAGCGAGTCTTGTTTAGGTGGTAAATTTCTTTTGAAAAAAATTTGTTTAGGGTGTTGTTGGTTTTGAAATGATATCTATATTTGCAGCCGCTAAGGGGTAAACGATGGTTTACACCGGGACCTTAAAAGCGTTGTCCTGTATTGTTTTGTTGTTTGTTTTTTCGGGTGTTTTTTGGGGCTTGAAAAAAGTTTAAAAAAACATTTGGATATTCAAAAATAAACGGTTTACTTTGCAGCCGCTTTAACAGCGAAGTTCATAAATATGTTTTGGGTTTTGGCCGGTGTAACCGGGTACGGTTTTTGACCGTAGACAGTTGGGCAGGCCACGGCAAAAAAAAGGTTATAAAAAAGGGCTAAAAGTTTTGTGAAAAACAAAAAGCTTTCTAACTTTGCCGCCCCGTTTATCTGTAAAGGTTATACGGGGTCCAGGGCACATATTGCGGAAAGTATCCAGGCCGCGCTTTTATAAGGAAGGGCGGTTATTTTTTGCGGTATTGATCAGTTCATTGAAAATATTGAAAAGGTAGAACGAACAAGGAAGAATTGCTATTAAACAGTTTTAATCCACGAGCTAGACAAGATTGATCAGAAATGATCTAACAATTTTTTATACAACGAAGAGTTTGATCCTGGCTCAGGATGAACGCTAGCGGGAGGCCTAACACATGCAAGTCGAGGGGTAACAGTGCTGCTTGCAGCAGCTGACGACCGGCGCACGGGTGCG
>JAKSCG010000155.1 GCA_022360715.1 Halanaerobiales bacterium | reverse complement strand
GGATGGTGAAGATGGTATTACTGCAGGTGGGGACCGTAAGATCCTTGGTCGAGCAGAACCGGCTTACCGATTTAGTATTTTTAATGAATTTAGCTACAAAAACTGGAGCCTTAGTGTATTTATTAATTCTATTCAGGGAGGTAAAGATGGATATTTAGGGAATAATACCCCTAAAAAAGCAGAGTTTGGATGGCAAGCTCACACCATGGAAACTTTTAATACAGTAAGAGAGTTTGATTATTGGACTCCTTCTAACCCTAATGGAGAGTCTTCCGGTTTGAGGTATTTAGACCCTATTGACCCTAATATGTATCGGGACAGAAGCTTTGTAAGATTGCAAGATGTTAGTCTTTCTTATAATGTTCCTAAATTCTTCCTTGAAAAATACTCGATCGATAATTTGAGAATATTTGTTTCAGGAAAAAACCTGCATACCTGGACGGATTGGAAAGGTGTGGACCCTGAAGCAGGATTAGGCTTCCAAACCTGGGCTTACCCTGTAATGAGAAGTTATACTGTAGGATTAAACTTAACCTTTTAAAGATCAATAATTATGAAATTACTAAAATATATATGGATAATTGGTCTGCTCTTTACAATTAGTTCTTGTGACGAGGACCTTTTAATAGAAAAGCCGCTGGATTTTTTAAGTCCAAATAATTCCTTTACAAAACCGGGAGATATTGACGCAGCACTAACCCATCAATACAATAGAATTAGAAGTTATAATGATGGTAAGTATTGGACAACTTCCTATTTACATTATGGTACAGATTTAGCAATGGATCCTCGTTCTAAGACTGATAAATTTGGGGATTATCCAACTACATTATTACCAACTACAGCTCGGGCAAATGCTTTTTGGACTAAATATTATCACATGATTTTTAATTCAAATGTCGTATTAACCAGGATAGGTGAAATTGAATATCAGGATGAAACCGAAAAAGCAGTTCATGTTGCGGAAGCTAAGTTTTTTAGAGGGTATGCATACCGCTGTTTAGTTCACTTATATGGTGGTGTCCCGCTTGTCGAAGAATAGATCACATCTCCCAGAAGGGATTTTGTTAGAGCTACAAAAGAAGCGACTTTAGCATTTGCCATTAAAGATTTAGAAGAGGCAGCTTCTGCTCTGCCAGGGGTTACGGAGGTCGCTGATGGAAAGGCAAGTAATGCCGCAGCAAATCATCTTCTTGCTGAGCTTTATCTTGCCATTGGAGATGCAGATAAAGCAATTGAGGCTGCTTCATTAGTTATTAATGATCCAAATATTGAATTGATGACAACCCGCTTTGGTTCGAAAATGGATGAAGACGGAGATCCTTACTGGGATTTGCACCAAAAAGATAACCAGAATAGAAGTAGTGGGAATAAAGAAGGAATTTTTGTTATTCAGATGGAAAATGGTACAACTGGAGGTGGTGCTGAAGCTGATTATAATTATAATAATTCAAATGCACTTAGTTACGAACGAAATTACGGCCCTATATACTGGGTTGTTAAAACTCCTGAACCTGAGTCTGTTAATATAGGTTTTGGGCCTACTACTCAAGAAGGTGGAAGACCTGTAGCATTTATTGTTCCAACACCTTATGTATTTTATACAATCTGGGGTGGTGGTAATTGGGATGTAGATAT
>JAKSCG010000250.1 GCA_022360715.1 Halanaerobiales bacterium | reverse complement strand
TTTCTTGGCGGGATTTGGGAATGGCCAACACATCAATCTCCTTTAAGACACGACAAGTTTTTAGCGTCAAAAGCTCCGGGTCTCCCGGTCCTACACCAATTCCGTATAATTTTCCTGGCACTTATTGACTCCTCCTATCAAAATCTTTATACTCCTTAGCATAATCCTATTCTCAATTATACATCTCTCTTTATAAATCATATAACTCCGTAATATGCCCAGTATTACAACGATCAAAAAACAGGCAGTAAATAATATTGGTGCATTTTGGAATGACATAATTATCACCCCAAAATTTATCTTTTTGCTTATTAATAGTATATCATCCGTAGATTGCCCTGTAAACTTTATGAGCATACCCAATTTAGGTATGCTCCTACATCAATTATCAATAAAGTCTCCTCGGAAACCGCTACCCGCTAACTTGAGTAATCTTCCAACTCCTGGCCCTCACTCGTCTTTGCCAGAAGTCATAGTATTGTCCTTCTTCCTCGATCAGTTTATCGTGTGTGCCTTTTTGCACAACTTTACCCTGATCAATCACCAAAATTTGATCGGCATTCTTGATCGTAGATAATCGATGGGCGATCACCACCAGGGTCTTGTCTTGGATCAGCTCATTAATGGCCAGTTGAATATACTTTTCATTATAAGGATCAACACTGGCGGTAGCTTCATCCAGGAGGATAATCGGGGCATCTTTGAGGATGGCCCGGGCAATTGAAATCCTTTGTTTTTCACCACCGGACAGAGTTGCTCCTCCTTCACCGATAACTGTGTTATAACAATTCTCCAGCTCCATAATAAAATCATGGCACCTTGCTTTTTGGGCTGCTGCTACTATTTCTTGATCAGTAGCACCCGGCTTGCCGAATTTTATATTATTTAAAATTGTGTCATTAAATAAATAGACATTTTGAAAAACCATGCTCATATTGGCGAGTAAACTGTCACAGCTCATCTCCTTTATATTAACTCCACCTACTTTAATCGCCCCCTGCTGCACATCCCAAAATCGGGCAATCAAGTTGACAATAGTGGTTTTACCAGAACCTGACGCACCAACTAAAGCAGTCATACTCCGCTCCGGAACAGTAAAGCTAATCTTGTGTAAAATATCTTTATGCGCATAGGCAAAGGTAACATCCTGGAATTCTATATCAAAGCGCTCCAGCCTAATTTCTTTCCCATCCTCATCAATTATCTCGACTTTTTTGGCGGCCTCATATCTGTCAAGGGCCGCTTCCATTACTCGCATCTTTAATGTAAGAATACCAAGGGCTTTAGTGGGTAAGTATAGCTGAAATATAAAGACCATCAGCATTAACATCACAGCTAAATCAAGACTTCCCTTTAAAGTAAAGCTGGCCGTAAGAAAAATAGTTAATGCTATTCCCAGTTGAAAGCTTAGGTCATACAGGAAATTGGGGGGAATAAATTTCTCCTCAAATTCGATGGAATGATCTCTGATCCCTTGAAATGTTTCCTTAGTGGCTTTGGTTTTTTCAACAATCATATTAAAGGCTTTAATAACAGCTATTGACTGTACATATTCAAGAACCGCCCCACTTAACTCAGCCTGAATCTTTTGTTTAACAAAGGACTGTTCTTTACCTACTTCCTGGATTCGCTTGAGGATGAACAGGGCAATCACATAAATACCAAGTGAGATAAGGGCAATCCGATAATCCAACATCAATAAAAAAATGCAACTGATCATCATGCCCACATATCCGTTAACCACTTTGTAGATGGAATCCATTGCCCACATTTCGACAAAAGAAATATCTGACGTTACCACTGCGGTTAGATTGCCTAAATTACCTGCACTGAAAAAACCCATGGGGAACCTTTTAAATCTATCGCCAATTTTGATCCGTTCCCGCTCAAAAATTTCATAGCCAGCGCCATTTTGAAACTGATAAACCAATCTTCTAAAGGCATATTGCCCGATTAAGCCCACTACAATTAAAGCCGCACTGATCATAATATCCGAACTCTGCAGACCGTTAACTATGGCTTGCGAAAGAATATATAGGATGGCCAATATGGGAAAATTGGTAAAGACCCCTTCTAAAAAACCAAAAACAAAGGCAATTCGTATTTTAGCGGCAAAATTATCGGCCAGCCTTAATAACCGTCTAATTATACTAAGCATTAGCAGTACCCTCCTTCACTTGCAGATCCCAATCGATCGATTCGCTATGGGCCTGCCACATCAAGCGATAAAGCTCCGATTTCTGAGCCAATTCACGATGAGTTCCCTGAGCAGCTATCTTTCCCTCATCGAGCAAAATAATATTGTCTGCTTCGTTAATTGTAGACAATCGATGGGCGATTACAATTATCGTTTTCCCGTGCAACAATCCGTTTAACGCTGCCTGGATCTTATCTTCATTTTCCGGATCAGTAAATGCGGTTGCTTCATCTAAAATAACGACGGGGACATTTTTGAGTAAGGCCCGGGCAATAGAAATGCGCTGTTTTTCACCCCCGGATAGTCTATTCCCGGCCTCTCCTATATTAGTGTGATATCCTTGTTCAGTTGCCATAACAAAATCGTGGCACTGGGCAATTTTAGCTGTCTTAATCACTTCATCATCAGTTGCCTCAGGTCGACCGATCCGGATATTTTCCATGATCGAGGTATTAAACAAATGAATATCCTGAGAAACATAACTGATTGAATCCATCAGCACCTGGAAAGGCATGTCTTTGATATCAATACCACCGATGGTGATCTTCCCCTTTTGCACATCCCAAAACCGCACCAACAGTTTGGCCAGGGTAGATTTTCCACTGCCGGACTGTCCAACTAATGCTGTTACCGTATTCTCTTTGGCCAGAAAGGATACATCCCGGATAACCTCTTTTTGCTCATAAGCAAAGCTGACCTGATTAAATGATATATCATGGGAAGCAGGACGCAGACTATTATCTCTTTCTACCAGCTCATCTTTCGCCAAAATATCATCAATGATTCTGCTTTTTTGGGTTACCATTTGAAATGTGATACCAAACTCGGTTAATCTTAAAAGCGGACTGCCCAGACTAAGGGCTAACAACAGACATAAGATATATGCTTCTATAGTCAGGCTGCCCTGCATCAAAAACAGCGCACCCACGGGCAGTGAAAATAGAACGGTACAAGGTACTACCACATAAAATGCTGCCATATAGGGCCATGAATCATACGACCAGTCTATGACAAATTTTTTATAATTAGTCACTGAGTTGGCGTATTTTTCAAAAGAAGAAGTGGTTTGATTAAATATTTTGAGGACTTCCATTCCCTTAATAAACTCAACAATATTGCTATTCATACTTTGCGATGCCTGCAGATACCCCCTTAGTTTTTTTAATCTTCCCTTCATCATCAAAGAAAAAATATACAAAGCAATCGGTACAATCGCTAAGGTCAGTAAAGCCATCCGCCAGTCAATAACAAATAAGTAGATAATCACTATTAAAGGAACAACTGTATTTGATATGCCCTCCGGAATAAGGTGGGCCAGGATTGCTTCCATGTCTTCGGTTAAATCTACAAAGATCTGCTTAAACTGGCCGGAACTCTTTTTATTGATTTCTCCCATCGGCATTTTGATCATTTTATCGGCTAGTTTATTCCGCATGCCCAGCAGTGTATCAAAAGCGGCTTGATGGGAATATTTCATTGCGGCAGAAAAGAAAAGTGCTTTTAAAAATAAGCCCAAAAAAATAAAGGCGGCTATCCGTAATATAAAGGTTATTGTTGCTGTTCCTTCACCCAGGAAGCTTGCCATCAGTTTAGAGACTAAATAATAGGGGATAATGCCCAGCAGAACACTCAGCGTTGCTAAGACTACGGCAACATAGATTTTGCTTTTATATTCCTCGGCATAAGAAAAAACCTTTCTTATTTCTTCCATCTCTTCATCCCTTCCCCAAAAGTATACTTAATTTATCCACCTTGCATACTTAAAAGCTATTTGATAGTAACACCGGCTATATCAACATTAGATGGCTGTCCGTTAAAATGATAGTCAGCTATCTTTTTATTATTGTATATTACCAGTTCCTTCATATAGGAAATGGGGATAGCTGCTAAGTTGTTATGAACCGTTTTGAGAATAAAACTGTAAATTTCTTGAATCCTGGTTTGGTCACTTATGGTGAGTAACTCTGCTATTTTCGCTTCAACCTCCGGATTATCTAGCAGGATTTGTTGTGTCATTCCCTCGTTCCCCGTTATACTCAGATTATTAATTGTGCTGTATGGATCGTAAGGGATTCCATATGTTTCATTATAGCCCACGACAAAGTTCCCCCGGGCTAAGTCTGTATACCAGGTCATCATATCGAGTCCTGAGATACTCAAGTCAAAGCCGATTTCTTTTAGTGTAAAAACGTAGGTCAACACGAGTTCTTCTTCTACCCCCATCCCGCTTCGATAGACAATATTTCCGGTAAGTTTTTCACCGTCTTTTTCCCGGATTCCGTCGCCATCGCGATCAATCCAGCCTGCTTCTGCCAGTAGGGATTTTGCCTTTGCCAAATCATACTCATAGGCAGTCAGCTCAACATCACAATAAGGCAGCGAGGGACTGAGTAATGTATTAGCGATCGATTCGATCTCATAGAGTAAATTTTTAGCCATCATTTGCCGATCCAGGGCATGAGTTGCTGCCAGCCTGACCTTCTCATCATCAAAGGGGGGCCGGGCAGTGTTGACCACGAAATATCTTGTTCTAATATCTGCCTGAGAGATCTTTGCCCCATAATTTCGATCACTGGAAAATTCGTTATAACTATCGTAAGTAATTTTATTGGCACCCATAATCAGATCGATTTCTCCTGAGCGTAGCGCCAATGCTTTAGCTGCATTATCAGGGATAACTTTTATGGTGAATTTATCGACATCCGGTTCTTTTCCCCAGTAAAAAGGATTTTTGACAAAAGTATAGGATTGCCCCGGGATTAAACTGTCAAGCATATAGGGACCTGTTCCCATCGTTGCTGAAAAGAGTTGATCCGAAGCTCCGTCTTCTGTAAAGGCATTAGGTGACATCATGGCCATCGGCCTGAGCATTGTTAAATCCTGTAATACTCCATAATAGGGTTGTGATAATTTCAGTTTGACCGTATATTGATCAACAACTTCAACTTCATCTAAGATAGTCAGTACTTTGCCAAACATCCCCACGTACATTTCACCCAGTATTTTAGGGATCATCTCAAAGTTCTTCTTAACAACTTGCGCATTAAAGTCAACACCATCAGAGAATTTAACATTTTTTCTTAAATGAAAGGTGATATTATTTTCGTTGATCTCCCAGCTTTCAGCAAGACCGGGCCTAATTTCGCCATCCTCATAATTGAGCAGGGTTTCATAGAAGTTAGCGAGATAAAAGGATATCCCTAAAGATTCGCCCACAACCAGCGAAGAAAAACCGGTCTCAAAACCCCAACTTTCACAAATATTGATCTCGTTGAATTCGTTTAGCGAGGTTTTATTTGCTTCTAACGTAGTGTTACAAGTAATTATTAATGAAAGCATCAGTCCTAACAACATCATTGAAAATCTTTTTAGCATCGTCCTTTCCCCTTTCCTTATATATAATGAGTATCATTATCATTGCTATTTTATATTATTACGACAATATTTTCTCCCCTGATTGGTTGATAAATATTCCGATTGGTCATTTTTGATTAAATAATAAGGGTCGCCTTATTTCAGGCAACCCGCTGCTAAAGATTAGCTATGCATTTTGCGATACTTCAGTGGATTAACGAGAAACCTTTCTTTAAAAGCTACCCCAAATTTACTTGGTGACGAATAGCCGACCATATTGGCCACTTCCAGAATACTGTAATTACTCTTCGCTAACAGTTGACTGGCTCTTGCCAGCCGATAATTTTTAAGATAGGTATATGGCCCCACTCCATATATGTGTTTAAAACATCCTTTTAGCTTAGTTTTACTCATTTTAAATTTTATCGCTAAATCCTCAATTGTAAAGTGTTCATCGGCATTTTTTTCGATAAAGCGGCACATCGTTTCGATTTGGTCAATAGTTGCCTGACTATAATACTTTTTCCTGCTGCTTTGATAATCCTGATAATTGTTTATTTCCAAAAGGAATAACTCCATTGCTCTGAGCTTGATCAGCCCTGAATAATCCCTTTGATCACATTTTATGTAGCGATAAATCTGGTCTAAAATACGTCTTAACTCCGGGTCAGTATCAATAATTAGAAACTCTTTTCGTTGTGCCAGCCTCGCGCAATAGTCTGCGATTCTGTTTTGGGACAGCCCCAATATCTGCTCAATTGGTTGGACAAATTCATTTAAATAGCAGATGATCCCGATACTCCGGATACCTGTATTGCTACAATGCCCGTCTTCAAACGTGTTTATTCCGACATAATAGAGCGTATTACCCTTGTTGACAATCCCCACTCTCTCATTTTTAAACCTAAATCGATAACCCCCTTTTAAACAATAATCGATTACTATATAGCGGTTAGAAAAGAGATTATTCTGATTCTTAATACTACGCTTAAACTGGAGATCATTTAAAGACAAGTACATCCCTGGCATAATTTTATACATGATTATTGAGCCTTTTCCGTAATCAGGCAATAAGGTATAGCTGTATTGGTCGTCGGTTAGTTTTTTCTCTTTAGTTAGCCGGCTAAAAAAGATTGAGTCTTTTTTGATGTTATTAATATCTGCTCCCTCCTAAATAATTAAAAGAACTTAAGTGGTAAAAGGTCCCCATACTTTCATCATATTAATTCAACAATCAGCACCAATCTCCTGCCTAAAAACAAAAAGATAGAGCCAAGCCTTGCCATGCCGGCTATACCGGCGGCTTGCCCGGCTCCATTGCTTTTGCGCTCCTTCGAAAGCACTAAACTCTGACCCGATCAATCTTCCAACTCCTGGCTTTCACCCGCCGCTGCCAGAAATCATGATAGAGACCTTTTTCCTCAATCAGTTCCTGGTGAGTTCCCCGCTGGCTAATCTGTCCTTGGTCAATCACCAGGATCTGGTCGGCATTTTTAATCGTCGACAATTTATGGGCAATCACCACCAGGGTTTTATCTTGGACCAGCTCGGAGATAGCCGATTGGATCTGCCCCTCATTATCCGGGTCAACACTGGCCGTTGCTTCATCCAGGAGGATAATCGGTGCATCCTTCAGCATGGCCCGGGCAATCGAGATGCGCTGCTTTTCTCCTCCGGATAATGATGCGCCCCCCTCTTCTACCAGCGTATCATAGCCGTCTTTTAGTTCCATGATAAAATCATGGCAACGGGCCTTTTTCGCAGCAGTGATCACTTCTTCCATGCTGACATCCGGCTTGCCAAATTTGATATTGTTAGAATTGTGTCGTTAAATAGGCAGACCTTCTGGAAAACCATGCTGATATTCTTCAGCAGGCTGTCACAGCTCATCGCTTTAACATTAACTCCCCCTACCCTTACTTCCCCTTCCTGAACATCCCAGAAGCGGGCAATCAAGTTGGCAATAGTGGTTTTTCCTGAACCCGATGCCCCAACCAGGGCGGTCATACTATCGGCAGGAATCTTAAAGCTAATATTTTTCAAAACATCTCTCTTTTCATAAGCAAAGCTAACCCCTGCAAATTCAATGTCAAATCTTTTCAAGTCCACATCTTTACCGTCTTCGTCGATAACTTCGATCTTTTTTATGGCCTCATAGCGATCAAGAACTGCTTCCATAATTCGAATTTGGCCACTTAAGCCACCGCTGGCTTTTATCGGCAAGTAAATCCGGAAAATAAAAATCAGGAGCAACAACATTGTTGATAGATTTAAACTACCAGATGAGCCCGCCACATTCCATGATAGAGCTCTGATTTGGCGGCCAGTCCGGGTACAATTTCTCCCTGCTCATAGTTAATCAGGGTTTCATAAAAATTGGCCAAATAATATACCCCTTTCCCTTTAATTTTTATTATTAAGGTAACACAGCTTTATTACAACTATGCCCTGTCTTTATTTTATCGAGAGTTTTAAACTCTAATATAACCAGCAAAATACCCAATATAGTAATCAACAGATCACCCAGGGGCATAGCTAGCCAGGCCCCTGTTTCACCGAACAACTTCGGCAAAAATAATACAAGGGGAATAAAAAACAGTATTTGTCTTCCCGTAACTAGAATAGCGGCTTTAGCACCTTTTCCAATAGCTTGAAAAAAGACAATGCTCGTGGCTAAAACACCATATAAAAGAAATATGCCCAAAAAAATTCTAAACTGTCCTACACTGCTCTGTACTAAGCTTGCATCGGTGATAAACCAACCCATAATAAATTTGGGAAATAACAGAAAGCTGAACCACAAAGGGACAGCAATTCCGGTAGCTATCCCGGCAAATGATAAAAATGCTTTCTTGACCCAAGCAAATTGCCTGGCTCCATAATTGGCACCAATAATCGGTTGAACTCCTTGGGCAACTCCCCATAAGACTATAAAAGCAAAGGTCATCACTCGATAGGCAGCACTCATCACAATAACACTATTTTCCCCGCCGTAAGAAAATAATACCCTAAACATTAAAGCCATCTGAATGGCAGGCATTATTTGCATGACCATGCCGGAAAATCCAACGCTTAATATCTTTGGCATAATATCGAAAGACATTTTAAAGCTTTTCTTGGTTATCTTAATAATACTTTTACCGGATTTGAAATAGATTATATTACCAATTAAAACAATGCTTTGCGCAAGGATTGTTGCTAAAGCAGCTCCCTGTATTCCCATGTTAAATCCTTTGATCAGAAGCGGGTTTAATACAATATTTATCAGCATACCGGAAATAATAATTTTCATGGCAGATTTCATCTGCCCTTCACCCCGGATTAAAAAATTTAATGCCGGACCCAGTCCTGAAAAGACAAAACCTAAGGAGATTATTCTCAAGTACTTTGTCCCCAGAGCCAGTATTTCTCCATCTGCACCAACAAAACGGAGCAATGGACCGGCCCAATTATAAACTATGATAGTTAATAAAAGGGATAAAAAAGAAACACCCAGTACTACATTACCAAATAGTTTATTAATGGCTTTTTCATCTTTTTCCCCGATTGCTCGGGATAAAACCGACATTGCACCGGTAGCAAACAACATGGCCAAGGCCATATTTAAGGATACGATATTAAATGCTACAACTATAGCACCTACCCCTTCCGGAGAGACAAGTTGACCGACAAATATGGCATCTGCC
>JAKSCG010000256.1 GCA_022360715.1 Halanaerobiales bacterium | reverse complement strand
GCGGTAATGTATTTGGGTAAGATCGTTGAGATGACCGATAAGGAGGACTTATATAATAACCCGCTGCATCCCTATACTCAATCATTATTATCGGCGATACCGATCCCGGACCCGACGGTGAACAATGAGCGAATCATTCTGGAAGGGGACGTACCAAGTCCGGTCAACCCTCCGTCCGGTTGTAGGTTTCATCCTCGTTGTCCTAAGGCAATGGAGGTTTGTAGTGAGGCGGTACCTGAGTTTAAGGAATATGATGACGGACACTTTGCCGCCTGCCATTTGCTGGACTGAAAAAAAGGGCAGTTATGATCGCCAATAAGTGGTTAGGGGATGAAGGAGATGAGTGACTACAAGTGGAAGACCAAAAAGGAGATAATTCTGGAAAATGCCCAAAAAGATCCTTTTTTAAAGATTGAAGATCTGGCTAAGCTGGCTGATACTACTTCCCGCTATGTTCGCACTATTTTATCGGAAGGGAATATCTCGTTAATGGGCCTGCGAAAACAATATGCCCGAAGCATGGAAAATATTTATAAAAATGCTGTTGATAAATTGCTTTTTAATTATTTGCAGCAGGCAACTTTGGCCAGATTAACCGATACTTTAAACTTGAATGAATTGCTCTTTAACAGTCCGCAGGAATTTAATGATTTGCCGGGAAATATTTGGGAAGACTATTATTATCAATCCTATCTCCACCAAATTAAAGAGAAGCCCTGGTGTGTCAGTACCGTCTTTCTCGACAAAGACCTGTATGGGCTTAACGGGGGCAGCCTTTCGGAAAATGAATTGATCTTGGAGCTGAGCAATAAATTGGAGACAGTTGATTTAGAACTATCAGATATTGAACTGGAGATCGAGTTATCAACGAACCAGCTGGCCCGGATCTTAGATGTTGCCCTATTATCCCCGCTGTTTAGAGTTAAACAGACGATTAAGCAAGATGCCCGGATTACGGCTTTAATGCTGGTCTATTTCAATTCTAAACAGATTACTCTGTCCTTATCATATAAAGACGGTCTGTTAATCAACCGCAAAACTCTGGTCGGTTAACCGGAGGGCTGATTTAAGAATTAAACAAATTTTCTTGCTCACCATGAGTGAGACTATATTATAATTAGAAAGGAAGTAAATTGATGAAACAAATGTCAAAGGTATTGTTGGTATGTCTAGTTTTTTTACTGATCTCGGTAGCGGCCCTGGCGGCCAATCAAAATCCGGAGGGAACGGTGACGATTGTTGGCTCTAATATTGAGACGCTCAATCCGATTCTTTCCGAAAGCAGTTATGAAACTACTGTCTTGAACGGTATTTTTAGCCAATTAGTTCGGCTGACTGATCAGGGTGCTTTAATTCCCGACCTGGCTACAGAAGTACCGAGTCTGGCTAACGGTGGGATTTCAGCTGATGGTCTGGTCTACACCTTCCATCTTAATCCTGCGGCTAAATGGCATGATGGTCAGCCGGTTACAGCTGAAGATGTTAAATTTACCTGGGAAATGATCATGAATGAAAATACGGCTGTTCCCAGTCGGAACGGGTATGACGAAATTGACAGGATTGAAACCCCGGACCGGCATACGGTAGTTATGTACAAGACCAAGGCTACAGCCGACTGGCTGTTAAATTGGGCCCAGACCAGCGGTTGCATTATCCCTAAACACTTATGGAAAGACGTTGACCCACTTGAGTTTACCAAAGGCCATCCCCTTTCCCGTCAGCCAATTGGGTCCGGACCCTTTAAACTGGCGGAATGGCAGTCGGCTTCTTACCTGATCCTGGAGGCCAATCAAGAGTATTTTGGTGACGGCCCTTATTTAGAGAAGGTTATCTATAAAGAAGTAGAGAATAATTTGACCCAGTTAACCATGCTGAAGACCGGTGAAGCTGATATCGCTTTAAACATTGAAGGTCAACAGTTAGAGCAGGCCCAGGCAATTGATCGCCTTGATGTTGCGCTCAATCCGGCTTCGATTTATGTCCACATGACCTTTAATCTGGATAATCCGATTTTCCAGGACAAGCGGACAAGACAGGCCTTGAGCCACGCCCTACCCCGTGAACAAATTGTTGACAAAATTCTCAATGGGGTAGGCTTACCGGCCGCAACGAGTACGGCACCAGTCCTCTGGGCCTATGATCAAAATATCAAACCCTATTCCTATGACATGGAAAAAGCCGCTCAACTTTTGGCTGAAGCCGGCTGGAAAGATGTAGACGGCGACGGCGTTCTGGAAAATCAAGACGGACTTAAATTTGAGTTTTCGATCGCGACCAATGCCGGCCGTCAGGTACGGGAAAGGATTGCTCAGATTGCCCAGCAGTTCTGGGGTCAGTTAGGGGTCAAGGTAGAGCTGGACTTTGAAGAATCGACTACTTTATATGGCGATACCCTTGATAACCGTAAGTTTGATATGATTATGTTCGGCTGGATTACTCCGGCTACCCCGGATGAGTTTACTCTCTATCATTCTTCCCAGATCCCAACCCCGGAAAATGGGATGGCCGGTCAGAATTATGCCGGTTATGTTAATGAGAAAGTAGACTCCTTGCTGGAAGCGGGCCAGTATCTGTTAAACGATAAAGACCGACTCCCGCTGTATCAGATGATTCAACAGATTGTCTATGATGAATTACCGATGCTTTATGTCTACTTCTATGTAAATATTGATGTTGCTCCCAAAAACCTGCTTAATTGGAAACCGGCTCCATTTACCAATGCGAGAAGCTGGAATATGTATGAATGGAAGCTGGCTAACTAACTCAATTTGATAACTAATGGTAGGTAAAAGGCCTGCACATCACGTGCGGGCCTTCAAAATGAGAGGGGGTTTCGGGTTTGAGTAAATACCTGATTAGACGGATTTTGCAGGCAATACCATTGCTTTTTGGAATTTCCCTGATTTCCTTTGTGATGATGAGGATTATGCCTGGTGGGCCACTGGCCGGATATTTAATGAATCCAAAGGTTACACCGGCCGATGTCGCCCGACTGGAGAGGTTATGGGGGCTTGATCAACCGATTATCATCCAGTACTGGCGCTGGTTAATCTCGATGCTGCGCGGTGACTGGGGCTGGTCATATAAAACCGGACTGCCGGTGCTGGAAATGATCTTTAATCGTTTACCAAATACTATTCTTTTAATGTCTTTATCTTATTTAATTTCGATCATCGTGGCGATCCCAATTGGAATCTATTCCGCCTTGAAGCGATATAGTGTCTTTGATTATATTTTTACCATTTTTGCCTTTATCGGGGTAGCAATCCCTTCGTTCTGGTTCGGCATTATGATGTTGTTATTGTTTTCAGCGACTTTACAATGGCTACCATCGGCCGGGATGATGACGGTCGGGGTCGAATTCAGTCTGATCGATCGGATCAAACATTTGATTATGCCGGTTTTGGTGCTCGGTTTTGTTAATATGGCCAGTTGGAGCAGGTATATGCGCTCCAGTATGTTAGAAACGATTAGTCAGGACTTTATTCGAACTGCCCGGGCCAAGGGTTTACGGGAGAAGGTTGTTATTTTAAAACATGCGTTGCGAAATGCCTTAATACCGATTGTAACCTTATTAGGCTTATCACTGCCGGCCATCGTCGGTGGGGCGATTATAACGGAACGGGTTTTTGCCTGGCCCGGTATTGGAGGGCTCTTCGTTAACTCAGTATACAGTAGGGATTATCCAATTTTAATGGCCAGTTTAATGTTGACGGCTACAGCGGTTGTGGTTGGCAATTTGCTGGCTGATCTGGCCTATGGGTATCTTGATCCCAGAATAAAATATGAATGAGCGGGGTGGTATTGATGGATCTAACACAAAATACAAAAAAATATGAGTCACTCTGGCAGATTACCGTTCGCCAGTTTAAGAAAAACAAACTGGCGGTGATCGGACTGACGATCTTTATGTTATTTGTGCTAATAGCTATTCTTGCCCCGGTACTCGCTCCTTATGACCCGACAGAAATTGATCTTTTTAAGGTGCATCAAGCCCCGGATCGAGAGCATCTGTTAGGGACAGACGAACTGGGCCGTGATGTTTTATCCCGGTTATTATATGGGGCCAGGATTACTCTGCTGGTCGGGGTATCTTCGATGATTTTTTCGGTGCTGCTGGGGACATTAGTCGGAGCAGTCGGTGGCTATTACGGGGGTTTAATTGATAATGTTTTGATGCGGATTACCGATGTCGCGCTATCTTTCCCTTCGATTATTCTGTTAATTATTATTGCCGCTTATTTTAAAACAACGGTATTCGGGATGATCGTTATCCTCGGTATAACCGGCTGGATGGGGATTGCCCGCTTGATCCGGGGTGAATTCCTTTCTTTAAAACAAAAGGAATATGTTATCGCCAGTCAGGCGATTGGTAACCGCGATTTTCGGACTATTTTCAGGCATATCTTACCCAATGCCACCGCTCCGCTGATTGTTGCGGCAACACTGCGGGTCGGTTATTCAATTCTTTTTGAATCGGCTTTAAGCTGGCTGGGGATCGGAATTAAACCGCCGACCCCGACCTGGGGAAATATGCTGTCCAATGCCCAGAGTGATATATTCCAGGCACCCTGGTTAGCGGTTTGGCCGGGAGTAATGATCTTTTTAACCGTGTTGACGATTAACTTTATCGGTGATGGATTAAGAGATGCCCTTGATCCTAAACTAAAAAATAAATAAATAAAAAAATCTTACCTCAGTTTCTATTTTTATGTATATTATTTATAATCCCGGTCCATAATAGGATTAAAGACTAAATTAATCCTATTAATTGAGGGGGGATTTTAAAATGGCGATTGATGAATTGACAAAGAAAGAGCAGATAATTAATTTTGCTCAAAGTGATCCTTTTTTGAAGATCAGTGATATTGCTGAGTATGTACAGACGACTCCCAGGTATGTGCGGACTATTCTGTCCGAGGCCAATATTTCCTTAATGAAATTACGGGAAAAGTACGCCAGAAACATGGAAAAGCGGTTGGAAAATGATCAGTATCCTGAATTACAGGCAAAAGTAAGTTTACGGGAAGAGTATAGCTATAATAATCTCAATTCCGGTAATATTGAGATTGAAGCGGCTGATGAGAATTTATTTCCCGAAATTCAGCGGATCAGACAGGATGACCAACTGGTAAAAATCTATCAGATCCAGGCGGTCGATGATGAAGCTTATTGTGTCCATGAATTAATTACCTTTCTGGAAGAAGGGCTTAATCAGGAAAGGATGCAGAATCTGGAATCGGTCTATGATCTGTTAGGCCGGAAAGGTATTCATCACTTACAATTTATGAGTAATATCATTACCGTGGAGAGCCCGACCGAGATTATCAGACGGTTTTTTAATGGTGCTGATAGTCTATTGGTCAGTCATCGGACTGTTTTATTAAATAAAATACCGATCGGGATGGAAAGGATCTATCTCAGGAGTGACCTGACCAAGGTGGAATTTGCCGGAGAAATAGTAATATAGTAATATCCTGCCTGTTATGATTGACTTTTAGCTAAGAATTACGTATAATAAAAAAGAACTAAAAATAGCCTCGTATAATTGTGAAGATATGGTTCACAAGTCTCTACCGGGTAGCCTTAAACTACCCGACTACAAGGGAAATGCACCGTAAGGATAAGGGCCTGAACGGGTAGTTCCTTCGTACCAAAGAAACTACTTATTCGGGCTATTTTTATGTTCGCTGCAATAAGTTTGATCAACTTATAAGGAGGCGGATTTATGCTGGAAAACTTGTTTAAGCTAAAGGAAAACAGGACTAATGTCAGGACGGAATTGTTGGCCGGATTTACCACTTTTATGACTATGTCGTATATTATTTTTGTCAACCCGGCGATCCTAAGTGATGCCGGAATGCCGTTTAATGGTGTTTTTATTGCCACGATTGCCGGTATTATTCTCGGTACATTATGTATGGCTTTTTTGACTAATTACCCCTTTGCGTTGGCCTCAGGAATGGGTTTAAATGCCTTTTTTGCCTATTCAATTGTCATCGGGTTGGGACTTAGCTGGCAGGTCGCCCTGGGCCTGGTCTTTGTTGAAGGGATCATTTTTATTATTTTAAGTGTGCTGCCGATTAGAAAGATGATCGTTAACTCCATTCCAATGGGTCTTAAAACCGGTATTAGTGCCGGGATTGGTCTCTTTATTGCCTTTATTGGCCTGCAAAATGCCGGGATTGTAGTCGCCGATGCGGCAACACTGGTCGGGATGGGTAATATTTTAAGCGGACCGGCCCTGGTCGCTATGTTTGGAATAGTTGTTACCGGTATTCTTTATGCGCTCAAAATGAAAGGAGCTTTGCTCTGGGGCATTTTGCTGGCAACGGCTTTTGGCTGGCTTAACGGAGTGACCCCACCCTTGCAGGGAATAGTAGCTTTACCCAGGATGAGTGATTGGTCGGCGGTCTTGTTCCAATTAGATATTGCCGGTGCTTTGCAGTTAAGTTTAATCGGGGTATTACTCTCCCTGCTTTTTGTTGATATGTTTGATACAGCCGGGACACTGGTTGGGGTCAGCCAACAGGCCGGTTATTTGGACAAAGAAGGTAATCTTCCTAAAGCCAGCCGGGCATTACTGGCTGATGCAATCGGAACCAGTGGTGGAGCCCTTTTCGGGACGAGCACCGTTACTACCTATATTGAGTCGGCCTCCGGGGTAGCCGCCGGCGGAAGAACCGGTTTAACCGGTGTAGTGGTTTCACTACTCTTTTTCCTGGCCTTGTTTTTTAAACCGTTAATTGGGATTGTCCCTGCTGCTGCTACTGCACCGGCCTTAATTATTGTCGGGACAATGATGATCTCCAATATTACCAAGATTGATTGGGATGATTTTACTGAGGTCTTACCGGCCTTTATTACGATGTTATTAATGCCGCTTACTTACTCGATTGCCAACGGGATTGCAATTGGCTTTATCGCATATCCCTTGCTTAAATTATTTACCGGCCGGGGAAAAGAAGTACATTGGTTGGTCTATACCCTGGGGATCGTTTTCCTGGCTTATTTTATCTGGTTATAGACTAACAATAATTTTTCACTTGACAAAAAAAAGCGGCTGTTATATACTTAACAAGGATAAAAGTGAATATCTGTTAAATCTATAAAATATATTGAAGGGAGGTCGTGTTTAATGATTAGATTAAATCTTACTTATTTCATCCAAGGGATAAGTGCGTCCAATTTTGCCGCAGCGGGGATAGCTATGTCTTCCGGCGGAGCTGATAAAAAAATATTTTTTCACGACCTGCCTACGGTCAGAATTTGTTCTTAACTTCGACAAGATTGTAGACCACAGGTTGTGAAGCCTGTGGTCTTTTATTTTATTCCTGATTATATTTAGGATTTAACGGGTTCGGGAGTAAATCGCTTTAGTAGAAATGTTTACTTAATAACCACGGGTATTAGTTTACCGGTGGTTTTTATTTATTTAGTACAGAGTGGCGGAAAGGAGGGGGAGAATATGGTAGCAGTTAGCTCTTTGTATTTAAGGTTGGACCTTAGGGTGAGATGTTTTTAAGCTTGAAGTGAGGAGGTAGGTTTGATGAATAACCTCTATGATCAGATTCGGCTCTACCTGCCAATTACGGAAATAGAACTGAAGGTTAATGATGAAAACAGGGCAGAACAGGGTAGTGAATTTCAGCTGGAAAAGGCGGAGCGGATCGATCTTTAGTTATTATGTAAAAAAGATTTATCCAAGAAAATTTTTGAGGTGAGATAATGAGCACTTTTCGAATTACTGAATATGACCCCCAGCATGCGGAATCAATTGCCCGGATGTGGAATTTGAGTTCAGAAAACTGGGGTGGTTATGATACTGTTTTAACGGCTAAGGATATTATTGATGAACACCAAAATTCAGATGACTTAAAGGTCTTTCTGGCCCTGGACGGTGAGGAAGTGATTGGCTACTGTAGTTTTTCCGAGTATAAAGAGGACGAAAAAGCCCTCTATATACCGGTCCTCAATGTTCGACCTGATTATCACGGGAAAAAAGTGGGAAAGGCCTTAGTACTGCAGGCAGTAGAACTGGCGAGTGCAATGAAATGGCCGCGGTTGGATCTTTATACCTGGCCCGGGAATACTAAAGCCGTTCCCCTATATAAAAAATGCGGTTTTTTCTGGGAGAAAAGGGATGATTCAACCCATTTGATGAATTTTATACCGGCGGTTCGACAAATCGAAGCAGTGCAAGAGTATTTTGCTTTCTTCGACTGGTACCGGGACAGTACAAGGGAGATAGCGGTGATACCGGATGGACAGCCGGGAGATGATTATAGCTATTACACCTATTTATGGGAACGTGAAGGCCAACAGCTGAAAATGGAATTTGAGCGGAGAGGGCGGGGGTTAAGGTTAATTGAAACTACAGACTATTTGGTCAGTGTTTCCCTCGAAGATCATCAACTGGCTTTTGGGAAAGAATATTCGGTTAGTTATCGGTTGGTCAATAAAAGTGGCAAGGAATTAAATATTGTGATCGAGGGAAAGGATGATAAAAACATTAAATTCCCTTTTAGTAAAAAGATCACGGTCAAGGATGAAATGATCGTTAAAGGGAAGTTTTATCTGGACCAAATAACGGAAAAACAGAACCCCGGACGGACCCACCCGGTGGTGGCGGCTGAATTACTGATTAACGGTAAAAAAGCCCTCTTCCAGGTGGGGGTAGAGACTAAATTTCCGGTCCAGTTAGCACTGGAAATGCCGCCAGGGGAGCTATTAAAGGGGGTAGAGTCCTGTTGTTACCTCAATCTTGAAAACGGATTTAACCAACCGGTCGTAATTGATTTTACTCTGCCCGTGAGCAAGGAAATTGACTTTCTGGAAAAGGATATTCAACTGGAATTAAAAGCCCGTGAAAAAAGATCGCTCAATCTGCCGATCATGCTCAAAGAGTACCACTTTTTAGATCTTTCTCCCGAGATCAGGATCAAAGGAACCGCCGAAACTATTCATTTTCAGGCGAGGCTGACTACCCCGCTTAAGGGACGTAATGCTGCTTTCGCCGGTGAAAGGGAAGAGGAGTGGGTAATCTGTAACGGCAATTACCAGGTCACTTTGAGTAAGTTTAATAACGAGATCAAGGTTAGCAATTCCCGGCAGGCGCAAGTAGAGACATTTTTCCTCCATCCCCGTTTTGGCTTGCCGTATACTACTGAGTTTGCTAAAAAAAGACCGGAGAAAGTAGATTTTTTCCAAGAGGGTAAGCAGATGGTAATGAAAGCCACCTATCGGAGTAAGGAATTTGTTGAGCTTAGTTTTGTCTCGGTGATTGTCCTCCATGCTGACGGCCTACTCGAGAATTACTATGAAATTTATAATGATAGTGAGCACACAACTCAGAACGAAATTTATATTGGTCAGAGTATTTTTAATCAACTTTCCGATGCGATTCTACCTTTCGGGGATGGGATTGTGTTCAGCCGGAGTACTGAAGCCGATGAACCGGAGAGCTGGGATTTAAACTGTCTCTCCGAAAACTGGATTTTTCAGCAGGACCCGGACGGGAGCAGGGGTTTAGCCTGGCCTGCTGGCAGTAAACTTAAATCCCACGAGTGGTATCTATCAGTCGAGACCAAGGTAGGGAAAATTAACGGCCATAGCGAGGCCAGAAGTGGCTCGGTCTATATCGCTTTTGATCTTTACCACAACTGGTCGGATTTTCGCTATTTTGCCACCGGTAAAGGCCAGGCCAATGAGCTGCCGGAAAGGATGGCCCTTGATTTTGAGGTTAATGGAAGAAACCCTTTTGTCCGGGAAGAATTTAAGATTAAACTGACCGGTTATCGGAAATCGGTCTTTAACGGCCGACTATTCCTCTCAGCCGGGAATAATTCCTTTTTGCCCTTACAGGAGGAGTTTCAGCCGGAGGATCGAATTAAACAGCAGGAGATATCAGTCCAATTATCAGAGACCAGCCAGCTCGATCAAATCAATTTAACGGTAGATTTTGAGTCATTTTCCGAAAGGAAAGAGAAGATATTTTTCCCGCTAGCCCAGCAGAAAATTGTTAAAGAAATACTCAATGAACAGGGTTTAAAAAGCTATCATGTCGATAACGGGCAAATCAGTTTTCGGGTGGCCCCGGATTTCTCTGCTGCCCTCTATTCCCTCAAATACAAAGAACGGGAATGGCTGGATAGCTCTTTCCCCCGGCCGACTGCTAAGTCCTGGTGGAGTCCCTGGCTCGGTGGGATCAATTGTCTGCCCAGGGGTTTAAGAAATAGCTCAATGCAGGAGGCGGCCAGAACAGTAGACTTTGTGGAGATCAGCGATAATTTTAATAACCGCTGGCAGGGTTTACGGGTGAAGGTAAAGATTGAGCAGCATAAAGAGTTTAAAGGTCTGGGGATAAATCAATATTTTTTAGTGCTGCCAGGGATACCGTTATTACTCCATCTGATTGAAGTTAATCAGCAGATGGGCTATTACCTGAAAAGCCGACCGTTTTTCAGTGAGATCTTTTTAAAGCCGGCCGGTGACCTGCAAAAAAGCTGGTTTGAGCATCGGCCTGATGTTGAGCGCATCTTAAAATATAAGGCCGGCCGGATTGGCTATCAAATTAGGGCGGAACGGTCGCTGGTCTTCGGTAGTGATTCCCGTCAGGAAAGAATACAGATTTACCGGAGTGGTACTGATCCGCTCTGGGGGATAAGCAATGTTGATATTATTGGCTGCATGGTTAAAAATACCATTTCGGCGGAAGATGGCAGCCGTCGCTTTTTGCCGGCAACCTTCTTTATCTTTACTGAGCAGGGTTTGTCCGAACTGTTGCTGGAGGATTTGAAAGGGGTTAGCTTTAAAGGGGGTGCGCAGATATGGATTTAAGATTAAATGATCTTCAGAAATTTTTATTCCTGGAAGACAGGGCGTTTAAAAAACAGTTAAAAGAAGAAATAGATCTGGAATTACAAAAAGATAAAATAATGGCCTTATTTAATCTTTTTATTTAACCCAGATCAACTATTAGATTAAAGGAAGATAGTTTAAGAACCCCACTCCCTTGCCGTTGTTTTAATGTCAAGGGAGTGTTTGTTTTGCCTTTAAGGGGACAAAACGAACAGCGCCGAGGTCCTCCCTGCTATGTCTTTCTTTACCAACTTTACAGATTAACATTAATCTTTGCGTGGCATTTTCTTTACCGAGGGGAATAACTAGTCGACCACCGGTCTTCAATTGCTTAATCAGTTCGGGCGGAACCTCTTCCGGGGCCGCCGAAACAATTATGCCGGGAAAAGGGGCCTGCTCCGGCCAGCCATTTGCCCCGTTGCCTATTTTGACCTCGATATTTTGATAACCCAGTTTTTTAAAGCGCTGCCGGGCTTGTTCGGCTAACTTAACATTGCACTCGATCGTATAGACCCGGTCGACAATCTGAGCCAAAACAGCCGCGGCATAACCGGAACCGGTACCTATTTCCAGGATGCAGTCATCGGCAGTAGCTTGAACCGCCTGAAT
>JAKSCG010000055.1 GCA_022360715.1 Halanaerobiales bacterium | reverse complement strand
TCCATCCCCAGCTTTTGACTGGTTTCCTTAACGATATCGCGCCGCCGTGATAATAATTCATAAGACATATGACGGGGGAACGAATAGTGCAGGAATTTTTCAGCACCCATTTTTTGGGCTAACTTAATAATCGTTTCTCCACGTTTTAAGTTATCTGTTTCCAGTACAATGTCGGCTTTTTCAGCGATCATTATCGGGTCTTCATGAGGAATACCGGCTACAAAGAACATGTCCGGTCTAAATTCCTTAACCCGCTCAATAGCAGCAGAAGTACCGGGAACGGCCTGGCAAATCACAATCGCTTTTACAGCCGGATCAGCAGCTATACTTACGATTTGAGTAATTGTTGTTTCTTGTTCATCCATAAATTTATCGGGATATGTGCGGTGAATAATAACATCAGCACCATATTTTGCAATCATATCCTTAGCGGCCATAAACTCTTCTTCGCCCTGTGAAACAGTGCCGGTCATAATACCTATTTTATAATCGGCTGCCCCTACTGCAAATACCATCCCTACAACCAGTGTCAATGTGAATAACAAAATTAAAACTCTCTTCATTTGTGCGCCCCTTTCATTTTTTAAGACAAACGTATGATTTTAAACAAAAACTTTCCTCTGTAAGCTTACCCCCTTTCCAAAGATATATAACAAATATTCAAAAAAGTAGTTATTTAATCAATACAAAAAATATTAAAACATAGAGTAAATATTCTCCATCAATCATCAATATCCTGCATCCCCTCTGTATTTTTTATGCTATAATTAAAAAAAAATACCTATAATTTAAAAAAGGGTAATATAAAAAACACATCAAATCCAAGCACAGACTATTCTCGTAATTTTCTCTTTTCTAACAACTGATTTCTGTGCTCAAGTATCTCCCTGGATAAACCTCCTTGATTAATAACTTAGATTTATCTGAAAATCTGCGACTCGATAATCAATTTTCTAAAATACTATTATTTTGTTTATCACTTCCAGAATAATTAAACATAATTTAAAGGACAACATATTTTACAACTTCCTCTGTCACCATAAGAATTCTTGTGAAGTTAAACCTTATACTTTAGATTAATTATTTATATGGATTTGGAAAAAAAAAGAAGCAGATATAACATAATTAGCTGTGGAAAATTAGTTATCCTGCAAGAAAAGAAAAATATTTATAATAAAAAAATTAGGTAAACTATTTTGTGTTTAACCTTCCATCTCAATTACAAACTTATTGCTTAAGGTACATTTTTTTAATACCCGGATCAATCCTTGGCACTTGTTTTCCCTGCTCGATCACCTCAAAACATCCAAATCCCATCGAATTCTTGGCTCCCAGACCGGTAGCATATCCTATTTGCAGTAATTCCGGGGTACCGGAAATACTGAATTTACCGATCCAACCCTTGATTACAAAATTACGATACATAATAATCCTCGGCTTTTCTTTGCTGCTAAATAAAGGTTTAATTTGAAAATTTCTCTTAACATTATCGTGATTAATTAGCTGATATTTTTTAAAAAGGTTATTTTCGATCTGTTCTTTAAACTCCTCTTCCCACGGTGAATAATAATAAGTCTTCTTTTTTTGGCCAACGATATTGGTACTGTAGACGACCAGTGGTGATAACATATTTATCATTAATTTATCAGGGCCTTTTTCAAAACTTTCAAACTGGACATCATCCAGGAATACTTCCTGTGAACCCAGTCTGATCCAACTTTCCTTAACCACATTAGCAACAAGTTCCTGGATTATCTCATTTTTAATTGATGATAAAATAAGATATATCGGCGGTTTAAAAACAATATTATTCTTATCTTTGTCGATCTGATATTTCCCGATTAATCTAGAAAAGGTAAATAATTTAAACTTTCTTTTATTCCATCCATAACCAAGTTCATGTAAAAAAGCAGCAAAAGACTTATCAGATAAATAATTATAAATAAAACCCTGGACCAATGAATTATAATGAACAGGTAATACTATGTCATTGTCTAAATTAAATATTAATTTAACCCGCAAAAAGACTCCCCCTTTACAAAAATTTTAAATATATGCCATATTATTATTTAATTCTATTTTAAAGCAATAAATCCTTTTATTGCATGGTAAATTTTTTATATTTTTTTTAGCAAGATAGTAAGCACTTTTGCACAGATTGCTCCCCTCTTTCATAAAATATATAACCTTTGCCAAATGTTAGCAAAGGTTAACATTTTACAAGCAATCTAATGAAAGGGGGAAATTAATTGTTACTTACCCAGTTGCTGACCGGCAAAAAGGCCCGGGTCGTTAGACTTACAGCCCGGAGCCAAAAAAGGAGGCGTTTACTCGATCTGGGCTTAATACCCGATACGGTGGTAAAATCAATCAGGCGCAGTCCTGCTGGTGACCCGACAGCTTATTTGATCAGGGGTACTACCCTGGGACTAAGAAGTGAGGAAACAAATCTGGTGGAAATAAAAGAGCTGAGCTAAATTAAGGGGGTTTTTTTCGTGGGCTTAACTTCACAATCAAGTGGCTTAAATGTTTTAAAGAAAGAATTTAACCTTACGTCAGGTTATAATAATCCGGTTATTGCACTGGCCGGCAACCCAAACACCGGAAAAAGTACTGTTTTTAACGAATTAACCGGATTAAAACAACATACCGGTAACTGGCCGGGTAAGACCGTTATTCAAGCTAAAGGTTATTTCTCCCATCAAGGACAGCAATTTATGTTGGTAGACTTGCCCGGGACCTATTCATTACTCGCCAATTCAACTGAGGAATTAATTGCCAGAGACTTTATCTGTTTTGCCGATCCTACCGTTACCATTGTAGTAGTTGATTCCACCAACTTAGAACGAAACCTGAATCTGGTATTGCAAATAATGGAATTAACCGACAATGTGATCCTCTGTTTAAATTTAATTGATGAGGCCAAACGAAAGGGGATTGAAATCAATATAGAGCATTTACAGAGTGAACTGAAAATCCCGGTTATCCCAACAATAGCAAGAGACGGGTATGGAATTACTGCATTAAAGGAAACTGTTTTCCGGGTAAACAGCGGTGAAATAAAGATTAAACCTTATAAAATCAAGTATTCACCAGAAGTAGAGAACAAAGTAATTGAGTTAGAAGAAACATTAGAGAAAAGGATTGGCCATTTAAAAAACTTTATTAATTTCCACTGGCTGGCTTTGCGTCTGCTCGAGGGTGACCAAACGATCCTATATTCCCTGGAAAAATATTTTGTTGACTATTTCCCCAGTAAAATTTTAAGTGGAGAAAGTGGGGTGCAGGCAAGTGGAGTCCGTTAAATCTATTGATAGTAATATCTACCGGACCATAAATAAATTATCGGCAAATTATAGTCCGGAAGAGAAAGAAAAGTTATGTGACCAGATCGTTACTGATCTTTATACTAAAGCTGAAACGATCGCTGCCCAAAGTATATTGAGTAAAGAGGAGCACAAGTCAGAATGGGGAGAAAGAATTGATGATATTTTAACCTCTAAATGGTTAGGTTATCCGATCATGCTCCTTTTACTGGGAGGAATCTTCTGGTTGACGATTATCGGGGCCAATTATCCTTCGGCAATGCTGGCTGAAGGCCTTTTCTGGCTGGAAGAACAGCTAACTACCTTTTTTTTATGGGCTAATGCCCCCCAGTGGTTGCACGGGATCCTGGTACTGGGCATTTATCGAACCATGGCCTGGGTTGTCTCGGTTATGCTTCCCCCGATGGCAATTTTCTTCCCCTTATTTACTCTGCTGGAAGACCTGGGTTATTTACCGCGGGTAGCGTTTAATCTGGATAGTTTGTTTAAGCGAGCCGGTGCTCACGGCAAACAATCATTAACGATGAGTATGGGCTTTGGTTGTAATGCTGCCGGGGTAATAGCTGCCAGAATTATCGATTCGCCACGTGAAAAAATGATCGCTATTCTGACCAATAATTTCGTTCCCTGTAACGGCCGTTTTCCTACCTTGATTATTTTAGCTACCATTTTTATGGGGAATGTCGTCAGCAGTCCTTATCATTCTATCGTCGCCGCTACAGTAGTTGTCGGTATTGTGCTGGTTGGAATTATTACTACCCTACTGGTCTCCTGGGGTCTATCTAAAACCTTTTTAAAAGGAATACCATCTTCGTTTACCTTAGAACTTCCTCCCTATCGAAAGCCACAGATCGGTCGAATCATTGTCAGGTCCTTCCTGGATCGAACCCTTTTCGTTCTAGGTAGAGCGGTAATAGTTGCCGCACCGGCCGGAGTGCTCGTCTGGGTTCTGGCCAATACAAGTATCAATGATATTAGTTTAATCACCCATTTAGCCAATATATTAAATCCCTTTGCAATCCTAATTGGTTTGGATGGTGTGATCCTATTAGCCTTTATCCTGGGATTACCGGCTAATGAAATCATAATTCCGATCATTGTGATGAGCTATTTATCGGTCGGGGCAATGTTAGAACCTGAAAGTACTGAAGCTTTAAGGACTATCTTATTGAACAACGGCTGGACCTGGATAACCGCCCTGGCTACTATGCTTTTTTCTTTGCTTCATTTCCCTTGTGGTACCACTCTTTTAACAATCAAAAAGGAAACAGCCAGTACAAAATGGGCAGTCTTTGCTTTCTTGTTGACGACAACTATTGCGATAGTAGTAAATTTTATTGTAGTACAATTAATTCGCTTGTTTTAAAGCGAAGATGGATCAATTTGTATATCATCGTTCTGTTCTAGCCGTTCTTTCTTCTGAAATGTATGCAATTGCTGCTGGAGCCGGGGTCTTTCCTTAAAAAATTTAACAACCATTGTTATTGCCTTAACTGTCTCTGGTGAAAGGTAATGTTCAATCGCCTCGGCTTCCTCTTCTTGATCACAATTGCTGCCAATTACATTCAAAAACTCCTGCAAAATACGATTCCTTTCCAGTAAGAACTTACCGAGACTAATCCCTTTTTCGGTTAACTCAATATCCTTATATGGGATATAATCCAGATATCCCTTTTTATTAAGAAGTCTAACCGCTTTGTTCACTGAAGGAAGGGAAACATTAAGTTTATTAGCAATATCAGTTATCCGTATAAAGCCCAGCTTGCTGGAAAAGCGGTAAATCTCCTCTAAATAATCTTCCAAACTAGGTGAAAGCATGGTCTTCTCCTTTTTAAATAATATTAATTATATAATATTTATGTTTGGGTATAATAAATATGAACAACCGCTATTATCCTGCCTACAGGTAAATAATTTTTTGTGCAACTAATTTTTTTAAAAAAAAGATAAAATACCTCTTGACAACAAAAAAAGATGGCGTTATAATTTAAATTAAGAATAATAACTATTATTGTTAAGGAGGAATTACTTATGACAAGTCAGATTCAAAAACCTTTACCATTGATTGGGGACAAATTTCCGGAGTTAAAAGTCCAAACAACCCACGGACCTAAAAATTTACCGAAAGATTATGCCGGAAAATGGTTTATCCTATTTAGCCATCCGGCCGATTTCACCCCGGTTTGCACAACAGAATTTGTTGCTTTTCAAAAACGGTATCAACAATTTAGAGAACTTAATACAGAACTAATTGGTTTAAGTATTGATCAGGTCTTCTCCCATATAAAATGGGTAGAATGGATTAAGGAAAAAATGGGGGAAGAAATTGAATACCCGGTTATTGCTGATGACCGGGGAACAGTTGCTGATCAACTGGGACTGGTTCATCCCGGTAAAGGAACGAATACGGTCCGGGCCGTTTTTATTGTCGACCCCCATGGTACAATCAGGGCCTTCCTCTACTACCCTCAAGAACTTGGACGAAATATTGATGAAATAGTCAGGATGGTTAAAGGATTACAGACATCTGATAAACACGGTGTAGCTATTCCCGCCAACTGGCCGGAAAATGAGTTGCTTAAAGACAGAGTAATTATACCCCCGGCCTCGGATCAGGAAACCGCCCGTAAGCGGGTCAAACAATACGATAATTACGACTGGTGGTTCTGCCACAAAGAATTGTAAAAAACCTTGGCTCCAAGCCGCTCATAAAATGAGCGGCTTTTTTCTTAATATATAGGCAATTATACCCTGTAGATAACTTACTATTTCCTATATATCAAGAAATTTTACCTTATTACGATTATGGCCGCAGGCCCATTTGTTCTTGTTTATTGCCTTTTATTCCTCGCTATAAGATAATAAAAGACGATAGGCACGAAAAATTTGATCGATGTGCTAAATTTTTTTAGCTATTACCCTTGACCTGGAGTTAACTCAAGGGTTTATACTGGAAAAGAAAGGGGGAATTACATGCGAATCGGTAAATTTGCACAAGCAACCGGTCTATCAATTAATACACTACGCTATTATGATAAATTCGGCTTGCTTACTCCGGAAAAGAATAATCAACGGCGCAGCTATAGCAAAACTGATCTAAAAAGGGCCCGGGAAATTATCAAACTGAAGACTATGAATTTTAGTCTTTCAGAGATGAAAAGACTGTTTGTCTTGGATCAAGAAATGGAAAAAGGATTAAAAACAGGAATTATATCCAATGAAGTCGCCCAAGAGGGTCTGGATTTATTAGAATTGAAATACCAGGAGATAATACGCCGGGAATTGCAGCTTAAAGAAATAAAAAAGCAGTTACAGCATTTAATCGGAAAAATGAAGGGTTTTATTCAGAAAAGAGTTAGTGCGCATGAATAAGCTGGGTATTGGTCTTTATTCGCTGGCCGGTGTTTACGGTAAAAAAGACCTAAAAAAATTCCAGCATATGCTCCGGCAAGCAGTTGAAGCGGGGATCAAATATTTTGATGTCGCTGATCAATACGGCCCGGCCGAAGAGGTGTTAGGAGAGACACTAAAAAACTATCGCCAAGAAATGATCATCTCGACAAAGGTTGGTCTAACCACAGATGGTGGAAGAGACTGCTCCAAAAAATACCTGAAAAAAGCCTGTGAGCAAAGTTTAAAGAAACTACAGACCGACTATCTTGATATCTATCAAATTCACTTTGATGATCCGGAGACTCCAGTCGAAGAGACGCTGGAGGCCTTAGAAGAACTAAAAATCACCGGTAAAATTAAAGAGTACAGCATCGGGCATCTTCCCGTAGGACGGGTCTTAGAATATATCAAAAAGGGAAACCCGGCTTATCTGATGATCGAACTGAGTCCGGTATCTTTTCATCAGTACAACAAACTCAGCTCAATCTGTGCTAAAAACCGAATCGGAATTATTACGATGAGTTCGACCGGCCGCGGCCTCATAACCGGTAAAATTAAACCCCGACACCGTTTTGAGGCCGGGGATATTCGGCGGATTGATCCGCTGTTTCAGCGAGGATTATTTCAATCCGCCTTAAAAGTTGTTCGACGATTAGAGGATTTAGCCGCTAAATATGGAAATACTCCAGTACAGATCGGTTTAAACTGGGTACTCAATCAACCTGCGGTCTCTTTTGTACTGACTGGTCCATCGTCAGTGGCACACCTTGCCGAAAACCTTGGCTCATCTGCTGTTAAGATCTCAGCAAGGGATTTTACCGCCTTAAATTCATTTTTGTTGGACGAAGAAAAAAGCAGGGAAAGAATTATTGAAGACGATATAAACGAGATCTTAGCCAGTAAATTACCAAATGAAAAAACGGAAATCCTTGCCGAACTGGTCTATCTGCTCAGTGGTCTGGTCGAGACAGGGAAAACCTCGGAAAAAGAGATATTACCATTATTCAAACAATTAATGGTGTGGCGTAAAGACAGTCATGATTTAACAGTAATTCAAGGGATCAAAAGGGAATTGAATCAGTTATACCGATTATCTAAAAAGGAGGGAAAGAGATGACTGAGCTGATCTCAAAAAAAGAGGCAGTTGAAAATGTAAGGTTGATGGCCAAAAGAACAGCACTGTTATATCAACACTTTGCTCAAACAATTATTGACGAATTAGGGGAGGAAAAGGGGAAAGAGTTAATTACCAAAGCAATCTGGTCTTATGGTAAAGAATCTGGAAGTAAAGTCAAGGAAGGGGTATTGGCCATGGGTTTACCAGCTGAGGCGGAAAACTATAACCAGGTCCCTGATCTACCTGTTCTGGGCTGGGAGTTTGAACTACTTGATAACCCGGATTGCGAAGAAGCTGTCCGCATCACCCTCTGCCCACTGGCCGAGGTTTGGCTGGAAAGTGGATTCTCAACAATCGGCAGAATCTACTGTCAGGTGGATCAGGCTAAATATCTTGGGTATAACCCTGAACTAGAGTGTCTTCACCAAAAAAACGTTCTTGATGGAGACTGCTGTTGCGAGATAGTAGTTAAGAAAAAAAATAAGAGTAGCTAGAGCTAAACTAAGAAAACTATTTTACTCCCCCCTCCTACTTGGAGGAGTATAAACATTGCTATAAAAACAATCTCCTTTCCGGGATCGGGAGGGGCTGCAATTTATGGACACTCTTCCCGGCTAACTCTTCGATCCTGGCTTTCTCTTCCGGTTTAGCCTCTCCGGTTAAGATGTATCGATCCAGAACTTGATAAGTAAACCCCATCTCCTTCTCATCGGTTTGTCCCTGCCATAGTCCGGCAGAAGGAGTCTTTTCAATAATTGCTTGTGGAATATCCAGATAACGAGCTAACTCCCTTACTTCAGTTTTGACCAATCTCCCCAAGGGAGCCAGGTCAACTCCGCCATCCCCATATTTGGTAAAATAACCAATCTTTAATTCACTCCAATTATCAGTCCCCACTACCAGGTAATTTAATTCAGCGGCATAATAATACAGGGTAACCATCCTTAGTCTGGGTTTGATATTAGCAAAGGCTAACATTTGCTCCTCTGTTTCCTTCACCGCAAAAAGCTCCAGGTATTGATCATAAACCGAACTGAGGTCTTTAACCAAGTAATTAATGTGATATCTTTCAGCCAAGAGGCGGGCATCCTGCGTATCCTGTTCTTTACTATGACAGGGCATCATAATCCCCAGAAGCTGATCGGCAAAGGCCTTTTTACAGATAACGCCGGTCACCGAAGAATCAATTCCACCACTTAACCCAACAACTACACCACTGGCCCCGGCCTCACTTACGCGCTGTTGCAACCATTTAATCAGTATATTTTCAACTCTGGAATAATCCAATTGTCTCATCTGGGCACCTCCGTTTATTTACTTTTTCATTATTTTATCACTTAATTAAGTGCTTTTCAATTGCTCTTTCCTTTTCTTTTCAATCATTAGTTTAAACTGGCGGTAAACCTGGCCCGGTTTTTTCTGGGCTTTTTCTCTAATCTTATTAAAATAACTATAATTACTGGTAATTACTGCAGTAATTTCTTGATCAATAATATTATTAGTCGCCATTTCTTCCAGGATCTTCAGCACTTCACCTTGATTCATCCCTTTTCGATAAGGTCGATCCTCAGTAATCGCGGTAAAAACATCAGCAACACTCATAATACGTGAACCCAGTGGTAAAAAAGGTTTATCTAAATGAAAAGGGTAACCATCACCCCGTAGTGTTTCATGATGATAGGAAGCCCAATGATTTATTGTCTTTAATTCTTCTAACTGTGATAATACCAAGTAAGTATAATAGGCATGGCTCTTCATAATTTCCCATTCCCGTTCGTTCAGTTTCCCTGTTTTATTTAATATCTCCAGTGGAACAGCCAGCTTACCAATGTCATGGGTAAAACCGGCGATTCTCATCATCTTACACTCCTCTGCCGATAAATGAAACCAACGGGCTAATTCTTCGGCAACAAAGGCGGTACCGGCTGAATGAGTAGCGGTAAAAGGACTTCTAAAATCAGTAATATGGCTGATAATTTCACTTAAATCAATCAATTGATCTAAATCTATATAATCATAATATAATTCCTCGTTTTCATCCAGGACTTTTCCCATCTGAGCAGAGTTAATAATATTTAACCAGAAATACTCTTTTTTAGAAACCCGTAAAAAGGCCTTGACAGCCATTGGCCAAAATCTCCGACCGGAATTATCACTAATCCTCTTCTCAATGGACTTGACCTGTGCAAAAATATCTTTTTGGTTATCAATTAAAGTAGCGATCCGATCAGCCAGAAACAAAATATGGCATAATACAGAAACCTGCTGCACTTGAAACTTATTGCTATAATCCTGCCATTCACGGTGATGATGCCGGATGATTTCAGGAACGGTCGGTAAGGGAAAGTAGTTTTTTAGTAGTAAATAACCGACCTCAGCATGTAAACGATCATTATTATCAAAACTTAAATCAGCAATATCCTGATTTAATTGAAAAGTACCTATATCATGGATCAAAGATGCTATAACCAGGTCCCGCAATTGGTCACGGGGTAGTTTCAATCCTTTTCCTAGCATATAGGAAATATAGGTAACTGTCCGGTGGTGGTCAACCACGATCTTACTAATTAAATCCAGGGTGGCCGAAAGTGGTTTAAGAATTCGGTATAAAGAGACTCTAAAGTTGTTATTTTCCATTTTATCAGCTCCGCTTAATATTAAGTGATAACTTTATGTAATGTTGATGGCAGATAATATACTAATATATTCTACATTTTAAACGATAATCCTTCCATCCGTCCATCACTCAACTTATTTATCCCCCCAGGGTTATGTCTTGCTGATTATACCAATCCAGGGCTTGCCAAAAATGCTCCTCTCTAAAATCAGGCCAGAAATCGTCAATTACATAAAAATCGGCATAGATTGATTGTACAGGCAAAAAACCACTCAATCTCCGCCGGCCACCCCAACGGATTATCAAATCAAGCCGGGAAACATCACTGGAGTTTATATAATTGTCTACTTTGTTTCGTTTAATTGTCTTAGATTTGAACAAATTAATTAAATCCCAGTGCCAGCCGTAATTAACCAGAAAGTTAATTTTGATCCCACCCTGGCCAAAGGTCTTCCTTTTGGTATATGGCAATAATTCCTTTGGAAATATAGGTGATTCCGTATTACCGACTACCCGAAGGCAGGCATCCTCCCGCGAAAGCATTTGCACAGCTTCTATACAGGCTTTAATAAAAGCAAGCGCCTGTTCGGTTGGTCTTTTAGTATTATCAGTAGTAAAGCCATAATAAGTCAATTCATTGACACCCAATTCCTTACATAGGTGATATAGATTTAACCCGGGTTCCAGACCCTGCTGATATCCTTTTTCTTTGGGCAGACC
>JAKSCG010000227.1 GCA_022360715.1 Halanaerobiales bacterium | reverse complement strand
GAAATTGTATATCCTTAACAAAAAAATCTTTTCCTGATTCAGCCTTTCTGAAATTAAACTTTAGCTCACTATCTTCTCTATCATAATATTCCATTTTTAAATTCAAGTTATTACCATTCATTTGGAATATTATTTTTTTCAGGCCGTGAGAGTTTTCTTCAATAATATATGTTGTATTTTTCAAAGCAGGAATATCTTCTGGAATATCTTTAAACTGTGGAACCGGGCACTTTATGTCTTGAAGCCTATTCTTTAATCTTTCTGCTTCTTCTACTACATCTAGTAGTATATCTGATTCATTACTGACTGAATCAAGTATTTTTTCATAGATTAAGTTAATTACCGCAATATTATTTCTTTTTCTTGATGTAATAGCAATAACCATATTATAATCCGGAGCAACAAAACATAATTGTCCAAATGCTCCTTGTCCAAAAAAGCATCCTCTTTCTGCAATTATTATTTGATAACCATAGCCTTTTTCATAAATTTTCTCTTCATTTTTATAATTCTTACTTTGGCTAGTAGTCGCAAGCTCTATATATTTTTGAGATACAATTCTTTTTCCATTATATACGCCTTTGTCCAATAACATTTGTCCAAACTTTGCCACCGCTTCAATTGTAGAACTTAGCCCCATACCCCCTGCGGTAATACCTAATGGACCGACTTCCCAGGTAACTTTTGAGATATCTAAAGGATTAAACAGATTATCCAGCATAAATTCAATGAAACTTTTTTTAGTTATTTTCTCAACGATAGCAGATAACATATGAGAAGCGTGAGTACTATAACGATAATAGGTCCCTGGTTGATGCGGAAAGTCCTGTGCCAAAAAAGCACGTACCCAATCCTGTTGAGGATAAAGCATAGTATATGTATTCTCGTGAATACCGCAGGTCATAGCAAGTAAATGTTTTACCTGCATTTTATTAAGATTGGATGAAATAACAGGCGGAAGTTTATCCGGGAAAAATGATATAACATAATCATTCAGATCTAAGAGACCCTTATCATATGCGATACCAATACCTATAGAAGTAAAAGATTTAGTTAATGAAAATAACAGCCTTAAACCATCTTCTCGATATGGTTTTTTACAATATTGAGCTATTGCTTTTTTATTGCGAATCAATAAAAAACTGGTAATTTGCAAATCTTGTTTTTCCAATTCATCGATAAATTCCGATATTATCTTGGATGAAATACCCTGTCTTTCGGGAGTATCTATTTCAAAAAAAGTATTCATTATCTTTACCCCATTATAGCTTTTTACTGACATTTATTTTTCTTTTAGTATCAGTTAAGTTTTAATATTACCTGTATTTTAAGGTGACTGCAACTTGACTACAAATTATGTTTATCCTGTTCTCTTATAGTTTCCTTGCCTTGATTACAAAAGTTACAGGAAGCATCTTTGCCTTTTTTGCAAAATCGCTGTTATCGTCTCGCGATTGCATAATTTCTTCATCAGTTTGCTCAATCATTTGTTCAATGACAAATCCCGCTTTTGCCAGCGCATTCACATAGGTTGATAGTTTACGGTCCGATAATGTTAGCGTACCTTCTTCAAGAGATACCGAATACCAAGATTCATCGAAATAACATTTTTTAAAAGCAAGCATATTATCTTCTGCAACAACACATTTGTGTATAGGGTGAGACCAACTGAAAATAAATACGCCGTCTTTTTTTAGGTAAGAAGCGATCCGACCAAAAGTACCTTCAAGGTCGGTAGTCCAGCCTATGCCATAAATCGAATAAACATAGTCAAAATAATCCACTGGTATGCCACAATTTTCTTCCATGGGAGAACAGATCAATTTTGCCGAAAGACCGCATGCCGTCAAATGTTGTGTTGCCTTCTCAATTTGTTTTGCTGAGATATCCACAGCCCATAGTTCAGATGCTTTGCGTTCCCCATGATATTGCAAGGATTGTCCGGTCCCACAACCTATTTCCAGTACCTTTTTTCCTGAGACATCACCAAAAAGTTGGCATTTTTCCTCTGAAATAAATGCTCCATAGAAAGGAAGCGCGGTTGCTCCCAAGATGTCATTTCCTTTTGTATCCCAAAAGAAGCTGTTTGTTTTAAAGACCGAATTCTTGTCCATGCTGACCGAGATGGTGCATCCAACCTCGCCAGCACCTATAATGTTTGTTCTGTAAACAGATTTCTTGTCCATTCCGACACCCTCCTCAAATATAAAATATCTAGAAGTCCCGTCAGTGTTTGATTTCCAAGATTGCTTATATCTCTTTATTTGATCTAGCAAATCCCATTCCCCGGATAATATAGTTTTTATAAAAAAGCTTCTAAACCCTTTTGTGATTTCTTCTTCATTTTTACTTTCTTTCCCAATATCAATCAGGTATTTTCTTGTTTTAATATCTAATGAGATTGAATCCATAGGAAATCCCGCTTTTCTTTTGTGATGGGCTTTTGCTGTTATTATAAAGTTATCTGCAATATCATCTCCATCATATTCAAAAATGTTATTTTCATTTAAAACTAAACATATAGCATTTTTAAACTTAGCTTTTTTTTCTTTTCCTAACCTTAAAACAAGATCCGTATAATATTTAATAAACTCTTCATCGTTCAGATATTTATTGTTAACTCTTCGCACATGAACACCTGGTTGTTTTTCATCTTCTAGTCCTTCAATGTATAATCCAGAATCACAAGAAAAAGTTGGTATACCACTAGCCCTATAATATGTCATAGCTTTAATTTTAGCATTTTCTAGCGGATGCTTGCCACTTTCATCAATGTCAATATTTATTCCTATATCTTTTAATCCACTTATTTCAATGTTTAAACCTTGCAACATCTCTTTCATATGTTGAAGTTTTGATAAATTTGTTGTTCCATATAATAACTTCATAAACATTCCCCCGCCACAGTGTGTCCCTCCCATATCAAACGTGACATTCCAACAGCCTTATCACAGTCATATGCAGCAAAAATAACTAAGCTTCCATCAAGACAGGCATTTAATTGCTCAGGAAAAGTTCGTCTTTTTAACTAAATATATTCTAATATAGGTTTCGGCAAATCGTTTATAATTCCTTTTTTATTCTCTATAATAATCCATTTTATTAAGATAATTAAAAAAAATCACCTTTAGAAGGAGGTTTTATTTCCCTCTAAAGGTCAGTCCCTACAAATAACATAATCATCATCCTTTCCGGTATATATAAAAACACCGGATTATATCATACCCTTTATATGACTATATTCGATAATATATAGCAGGCTCCCTTTTTTACAAATAGGGAATTCGTTCAGTTTTAACAAAGACCTTAACCGGCGAATTCCAAAATTTCCGCTCAGTATAACCAGCAGAAACTATTTCCATCTCCCGGACATTAGATGAAGTCGTAAAATAGCGTTGCAGAAGCTGCCCCAGCAACGGGCCAGCCAAATTAGCCATAACTATCGCGATCAACATATTAAAGATACTGAAATTACCGGTGTAGAATAATAAGAACAAGAAAATTACTGCTGAAATAAAATTAGCCGCGGTAATACTGGTACCACATCTGGTATGGATCGCCAGTTTACTAAAACCCTGATTGAGTAGAGCTAACCCCCGGCGAGCCGCTTCTTCGACCGTCCAGATATTAACAGCCCCGATAATATAAAAACCTGAGTCTTCGGCATAACCGGCTAAACCCTGGTAACCATATTCCTGCTCCAGGATATTAACGGTGGCATGCTCCAGGGCATGATTTTTCCTTAAAACCGGGTTTGTCGCAATATGATAAATTTGTGATGGCACGGAAAACAGGTTAATCAAGGAATCCAAGGTAAATTTAAACGGTAAAAGTAACAACAAAAGGAGAAAAAAAGTGCCGAAAGGGATTAGTAAATAGGGAAAAAAGACCAGGCTGACCATCAATAAAATAAAAAAGAACATCATTAATCATCCTAACTATTATTTTTGTTTAACGGATTTATTATAACACAGATCGTCCCTTTCTGCATAAGTAAAAAAATCCTGTAGTTGAAGATAACCACAGGAAAAGAAACTTATTTGCAGATGTAAATTTAACCAAAACGGAATTCGGTAACGGTCTGATAAAGGTCCCCCTTTTTAAGTATACTGGTGGGGAAATTGCTCTGATTGGGAGAATCAGGATAATGTTGAGTTTCCAGGCAAAAACCGTTACGAAAATCATAAATTCTACCGCCTTTACCGATATAATAACCATTAAGCCCATTGCCACTGTAGAACTGAACACCCGGTTCAGTCGTCCAGACCTCCAGCTTCCTACCGGATAAGGGCTCTTCTACCCTGGCCGCTAATGCTAATTGCCCGTTCTCTTTATTAAGGACCCAGGTATGGTCATAGCCCCGGCCAAATCTAAGTTGTTGATCATCCTGATCAATACTTTTACCGATGGGAGTGGGCAGCAAAAAATCAAAGGGGGTGTCCTTCACTGTCCTGCTCTCTCCGGTTGGAATCAATCCTTTATTTACCGGGATAAACTTATCAGCATTGATATAAAGGAGATGATCAAGGATATCACCATTGCCTTCCCCCTTCAGGTTAAAATAACTATGCTGGGTAAGATTAACCGGGGTAGCCTGGTCGGTTGAGGCCTGATATTCAACCCGTAAGATATTCTCCGCTGTTAACCAGTAATAAACAGTAACATCGAGGTTGCCGGGATAACCTTCCTCACCGTCTGCACTTAAATAACGAAGCTTTAAACCGGGGATATTATCCTTGAGCAGTGCTTCTGCCTCCCAAACCACTTTGTCAAACCCCTTTATTCCACCGTGTAAATGACAGGGTAGATTACCGGGGGAGTTATTCTTAGCTAACTGATAACACTGACCGTCCAAACTAAATTCCCCATTAGCAATCCGGTTACCGTAACGGCCGATCAATGCCCCAAAATAAGGGGATTCTTTGATATAATCCCCCAGATTATTATACCCGAGGACAATATCGTCCAGTTTACCATTCCGGTCCGGAACCAACAACCTTACTATAATCCCCCCATAATTGGTAATATCCACTTGTACCCCATTATTATTTTTTAAGGTATAAATTGATACCCCTGTTCCGTCGGGGGTTTGACCAAAAGGCCTCATCGAAATTTTTTTATCCATCTCTTTTTTCTCCTTTTCGTAATTAGTATTATCCCTTCACCGCTCCGGCCGTCATACCTTTAATCACCCGTTCCTGAAAGAAAATGTACATGATCAATAATGGTATCACTGATAATAATAAAGCAGTTAATGTCTTGGGGATATCTACCCCATATGCAGACTGAAACTCAAATAAACCTAAAGTCAGTATCCTTTTTTCCGGGCTTGAGGTAAGGACCAGGGCATAGGCAAATTCATTCCATAATAAGGTCAAGTTATAGATAGCGATAGTCGCAATAGCTGGTTTCAATAAGGGAAAAATAATTCTGGTAAAAAGCTGATAATAATTGGCCCCATCAATAAAAGCAACCTCTTCCATTTCCCTGGGGATCTCCCGCATAAAACCGGTCAGGATAAAGATCGAAACCGGTAAGCTAAAAGCCACGTACGGACCGACTAATCCGGCCAGGGTATCATACAAACCTAAAGATAAAGTTAACTTATATACCGGGATCAAAGTGGAATGAATCGGGATCATCATCCCGGCAACAAACAATAAATAAACAAAATGCTTAAGCTGCCAATCGACCCGGACAATGATATAACTGGCCAGGGAAGCGGCAATTATAATAATAAATACTGCGGCTGTACAGACAATAATACTATTAATAAAATACCAATAAAAACCGGATGTTATTACCTCCTGGTAATTATCCACCCGAAATGAGGTGAAAGACCAGACCGGGGTGGTATAAAATTCGATATTACCTTTTAGGCTATTCTGCAGCATAAAAATAAGGGGATAACCGGTGATAATTAGCCAGATCAATAAAAGGAGATAGATCAAACCGGCCGATAATTTGCTTTTCCAGTTACTTGTCGCCACTTAAAAATCACCATCCTTAATCCCGGATACTCCGTTTGGTTAAAGCAAGAAAAAACACCGATACTACAAAAGCGATTAAAAATAAACTGAGCGAGATCGTACTGCCATAACCCATTCTCAGTTCAGTAAAGGATTTAGTATACATATAAGTTGCCATGACCTCAGAAGCATGATTGGGTCCTCCCCCGGATAGGGCATAAACCATCCCAAAGTATTTTAAAGAACCGACAATAACCAAAACTACTGCATTGATCATCGTCGGTAAGAGTAATGGTAAAGTGATCTTCCAAAAAGACTGGAAAGGAGAAGCCCCATCAATTCTGGCTGCTTCATATAATTGTTCCGATATTCCGGAAATAGCAGCCATAAAAATAATCATATACAGGGGGATAAAACGCCAGCAGACGGCAATAGCGATCGAATAAAAAACCACCCCGGTATCACCCAGCCAGGAAAGAGCCCAACTCTCCAGGCCGATTCCTTCCAGCACCGCATTGATTAAACCAAAGGTAGGATCATACATATAACGCCATAAAAATGCCACCGCCACTGAGGATATTAACATGGGAATGAAGAACACAGTTTTAAAAAAATTAACCCCGCTCAGTTTTCGGGTTAACAAAACCGCTAAAATGAGCGCGATCGGAATCTGACCGATTATTGAAATAATAACCAACTTGAAGTTATTACTGACTGCTAACCAGAATACATCATCACTCAACAATCGCTTCCAGTTATCAAGCTGAATAAAATTTAACGTCCCGATCCCGTCCCATTTAAAAAGGGAATAGTATCCGCTAACCGGAATTGGAACAACCAGATAAAGCAAGAAAAAGAAAGCAGCCGGCAACAAAAATAACATTATAACTACTCGTTTGGAGTTGAGTATTTTTCTGATGCTCATCGCTGTCACCCCTGTTGTGATCATAATAGTAAAGGGGATACCCTCCCCTTTACTATTATGTTCTTATTTTTTACTTGCCAAAATACTCTTGCGCAGTTGCTTCCATCTTATTGGCCGCTTCTTCCGGGGTAATTGATTTGTCAAATAAAGCCTGGGTTGTGTTCAGATGAACCTGGGTTAATTCCAGCGGCAATGACTGGTCATACCATAACTGAACACTCTCGGCCCGTTGAGCAATTTCAGCTACTTTCTGTAAAACAGGGTCGTCAATATACTTAGCTGAACCGGTCAGTGGCGGAATACAGCCGGCTTTAACTAATTCCTGGGCCATGGTATCATCAGAGATCAATTTCAGGTAATTAAGGGCGGCTTCTTTATGCTCGGAATCGGCAGAGATGGAAAAGTAAAGGTCGCCAAAAGTTCCGACCAGGTTGCCGGGATTACCCCGACCGCCTTTAACCGCCGGAAATACCACAAAATCCATTTTATCCATAATTGCCGGGTTTTCCAGTTTAACTACACCGACAAACCAGCTACCCATTAAATACATCGCCGCTTTATCGGCATAGAGTAGGGCCCTTGATTGTCCGGTATCTTCATCCAATCCATTGACCCCTTTGGGGAAAAACCCTAAATCAACCATTTGCTGAAGCTTTTGGCCGGCTTCAATAAATGGTGCATCATTAAAGGCCCCGCTCCGGTTTAAGGCCTTTTGCAGGGTTCCCGGCCCGCCAATCCGATCGACCAGATACATAAAATACATCGAGCCGGTCCATTTATTCTTGTTGGCCAGAGCGAATGGTGTAATCCCATTTTGCTTTAATACTTGACCGACCGCAAGCAATTCCTCAAAAGTCTGCGGTGGAGTTAAGCCGTATTTTTCGAACATATCTTTTCGATACCACAGTAATGAAACAGCCGTATTGGTAATCGGCAACCCGTACTGTCTCCCGTCAAAATTGCCTAAACCCATTGCAGCCGGGGCAAACCTTGCTTGCCACTCCTTTGATAAATCGTCGGTTAAATCATAAACTTTATTATTGTCGACATACTTCTTTAGACCGGCACTACCCCAGGTCATAAAAATGTCCGGTGTATTATCGGCAGCCATCGCCGTCCTCAATTTTGTTTTGTAATTATCATTCTGGATCGGGACATGTTTTAATTCAACATCAGGGTAAAGCTCTCGAAATCTGGCATTAGCTGCATCAAAAGCCGGATAATACTGATTACTCTCCGTCATAATATCCCAGACAACTAAAGTAGTCCTGGCCAAAGCCAGCCCTGAAAACAACAACAAACAAAACATGGCAAAAGCCATCCCGAGCATAATCATCTTTTTGCGCATCATCTTCCTCCTTAATTATAATCCCTTCTTTACCAAGCTGCAAACACCACTTTTTAAGCTAGTTGGAAAATATCACCCCCAAGTTAATCAGATTTATTCCCAAAACCGGTTTCGATAATATGTAAAAATATATTACACCCTTTTACAGGAATTACGTTCAACTATTTCTACTGGCAAAACGATCGGCTTAAAATCTTCTTGATTGATGATTTGCAGAAGTAACTGAGCTGATTTTTTACCCATTTCCAACTGCTGCTGATTTACCGATGTTAGATTATAGTGTTCAGCGATTTCAATATTATCAAAACCCATTACCGAAAAATCACCTGGTACAGAATAACCCTGAGCGCGAAGGGCTCGGATCGCTCCAACGGCAAAGATATCTTGCCCAAATATTACGGAAGGCCGGTTTTTCATTGCCAATATTTTCTGCATCATTTTAGAGCCGTTTTGATAGGTGTAGTCCTCTCTAAATATCCACTCAGCCCGATAATCGAGCTGTAATTCCCGGAAGGCTTGTTGAAAACCGCTTAATCGCTCCTGGGCCGGCTTGACCTCTTCCGGCCCAAGAAAAAAAGCAATTTTCTGATGCCCTAAACCGTTAAGATAATAAACTGCTTGGCGGGCCCCATCAAAATTATTCGACATTAAATAAGAAGAAGAGCTTCCGGAAAGATTAAGGTCGATAAACACGGTCGGGACTGCCGAATTAATCAGGTGATTAAACCTTTCGATATTCTTCATATTAAACCCGAGCATGATCACTCCATCTACATTTTTATTCAAACACTGTTCCAGATAGTTCAACTTAATACCTGTATCAAAATCATATTTGAGCATTTGCTGATTGGTAAAAAGCAATAAATCATAGCCCATCTCCCCAAAAGCAAACTCAATCCCTTCAATAACTTCTCGAAAAAAGAAATGATTTAAGTGAGTCGGTACAAACATCCCAATTGTATAGGATTTATTAGTCGTTAAACTCCTGGCTATTGTATTTGGCCAATAATGATTTTCTTTCATAATCTTAATGATGCGTTTTTTGGTCTTTTCGTTGACATCAGGATAATTATTGATTACCCGGGATACCGTCGATTTTGACACATTAGCCATTCTGGCAATATCATTTATTGTGATCATTTTGCTTTAAGCCCCACATTCTTTCAAAACCGGTTTTAATATATCGTCTAATATGCTAATTCGATGGCTGTACCGGTTACTTCGAGCTCTGTTGCCAGGACTTTTTTCCCGCTTAACAGCTCACTCCTTTGATCCGGCTGCTGACCACCGACATAAATCTTAAATTTACCGGGTTCCAGCCAACATCTGCCTTGTTGATCGATCAGGGCCAGTTGTCTCCTGCTTAAAGCAAAACTAATCTTTTTCTTTTCCCCCGGTTGCAGGTTAACCCGTTGAAACCCATTTAATTGCCAGACAGGGACAATCCCACTGGCCGCAACATCTTTGGTATAAAGCTGGACTACCTCATCACCACTATATTCCCCGCTATTTTCCACCTCTACTGTTACTTTAATCTCCTCAATCATTTCGGTAGATATATTGGCTATGTTTAGGGCCAGGTTGGTATAATTAAAACTGGTATAACTAAGACCAAAACCAAAAGGATACAATGGTTCTGCTTCCATATAGCGGTATGTTCGGTTGCACATGCTGTAGTCCTTAAAATCGGGAACTTGTTCGAGAGATCTGGCAAAGGTAACCGGTAAACGACCGGCCGGGTTATAATCGCCGAATAAGACATCGGCAATCGCTGTCCCTCCTTCTTGACCAGGATACCAGGCTTCAATAATCGCCGGGACGTTCTCCTGGGCCCAGTTAACTGCCAACGGGCTTCCGTTAAGTAGAACCAGCACCACCGGTTTACCGGTCTCGACCATTATTTTGATTAGATTCTCCTGCATCCCGGGTAAATTCAGACTGGTTTTATCGCCCCCGCCGTCGGAGTTGGCAACCTCTACCTCTTCACCCTCTAATTCCGGTGATATACCCATAAATAAGATAATAAGATCAGAGCGTTCGGCTGCTGCTAAAGCCTCGGCAAAACCGCTGGTTGCTAATTCACCCAGACTATCTGTTGCTTGAGTACTTAGGTCACAACCATGAGCATAATAGACTCTGGTCTGATCCCCTACTTTATTCTGGATACCCTCCAGTGCTGTAATATACCGGGAAGGTCTGCCATAATAATTACCCAGTAATACCTTCTTACTGTCGGCATTAGGCCCGATTACGGCAATTGAGCTGAGCTTATCCTGATTTAAAGGGAGTAGATTATCTTCATTTTTTAATAAGACAATTGATTCACGGGCCATCTCACGGGCCAGTTCCCGATGTTGAGCACAGTCATTAATTTCAAAGGGAATATTGTTAAAAGGCACCCGGTCTGGCGGGTCAAACATCCCCAGTTTAAATCTGGTCCGCAATAACCGCCGCACCGCCTGATCAATCGTCTCTTCACTGATCAAACCCTGGTCGACCGCTTTTCTAAGGCTCTCAAAGATTCGGCCACAATTTAAGTCACAACCGTTATTAACCGCCAGTGCTGCCGATTCTTCCGGTGTCGCTGTCACCCGATGCTCTTTATGAATATCCTCAATAGCCCCGCAATCTGATACGACATGTCCGGCAAAACCCCATTCCTCGCGCAAGATCTGCACCAATAACTCTTGATGGGCACAGGCCGGTTCTCCGTTAACCCGATTATAGGCCCCCATAACTGCTTCCACCTTAGCTTCTTTAACTGCCGCAGCAAAGGCCGGTAAATAGGTTTCGCGAAGGTCTTTAACACTTACCTCGGCATTAAAGCTATGACGAAGGGGCTCCGGGCCACTATGGACTGCATAGTGTTTGGCACAGGCTGCTGCTTTCAGGTAGTGGGGATGACTCCCCTGTAAGCCGTTAATAAAAGCAACCGCCAGCCTGCTGGTTAAAAACGGGTCTTCGCCATAGGTTTCCTGACCCCTACCCCACCGCGGGTCGCGAAAAATATTAATATTTGGCGTCCAAAAGGTCAATCCTTTATAAATCCCGCGATCTTCATGTTTAGTAAATTGATTATATTTTGCCCTGGCCTCGTCAGCGATCACCTCAGCTACTTGCTGTAAGCGTTCCTGGTGAAAAGCGGCTGCCAAACCAATGGCCTGGGGGAAAACGGTCGCTACCCCCGCCCTCGCTACCCCGTGCAGGCACTCATTCCACCAGTTATATTCAGGTATCCCCAGCCGGCTTATTGCCGAGGAATAATACACCATCTGGGAAATTTTTTCTTCCAGGTTTAGCCGCTTAAGCAGGTCATCGACCCTTGCTTCGAGCGGTAGATCTGGATTATTATAATCAAATAAATTAATCTGGTCTTTTTTCATCTTCCCGGCTCCTTTATTTCAGAGTATCAATCACCAACTATTATCCCTCCAACAAATAGCGATTTAAAATATGTTCTAACATTTCCTGGCGGCCTGAACGATTGGAGATCTGTTCCTGTTTCAGGGCATAGTCAGCCAGCTCCTTAAAGCCTACTTTATTGTTCACAATATCATAACCGATTCCCTGTTGATAGCTACTGTAACGCTCTTTAATAAAAGACTCCAGCACCTGATCGCGTAAAAGTTTATCGGCAACCTTCAGACCACGGGCAAAGGCATCGATTCCGGCAATATGAGCATAAAAGAGATCAACTGGTTCAAACGAACCCCGTCTAACTTTGGCATCAAAATTGAGACCACCCGGGGCCAGACCACCATTTTTAAGAACTTCATACATCGCCAGTGTAGTTGCGTAGATATTGGTCGGGAATTGATCAGTATCCCAGCCTAACAGGAAATCCCCCTGATTGGCATCAACACTCCCCAGCACTCCGTGCACCCGGGCTAAGTAAAGTTCATGCTGGAAAGAATGGTAGGCTAAAGTAGCATGGTTAGCCTCAATGTTCATTTTAAAATGATCTTCCAGACCATATCTTTTCAAAAAACTTAAGACGGTAGCCACATCAAAATCATACTGGTGCTTGGTTGGTTCTTTCGGTTTGGGCTCAATCAAAAATTGCCCGGTAAAACCGATCGCTTTGGCATAATCTACCGCCATTTGTAAGAAACGGGCCAGGTTATCCAGTTCAAGACCCATATCGGTATTTAGTAAAGTATCATAGCCTTCCCGGCCGCCCCAGAAAACATAGTTCTCCCCACCTAATTCTTTGGTAACCTCCAGTGCTTTTTTAACCCGGGCTGCAGCATAAGCAAAAACATCAGCATTAGGTGCAGTGGCAGCCCCGTGGACAAAACGGGGATGACCAAAGAGGTTAGCAGTACCCCAGAGTAACTTAATCCCGGTTTCCTCCATTTTCTCCTTCAGCAAGGCGACTATTGTATCCAGATTATCAAAAGTCTCCTGTAACGACCGCCCTTCCGGGGCCACATCTATATCATGGAAACAGAAGAACGGGATATTCAGCTTTTGCATAAATTCGAAAGCGGCTTCTACCCTTACTCGGGCAATTTCCATCGGATCAGTACCTATTTCCCAAGGATGAAGAGCTGTTCCGGCCCCAAACATATCAACCCCCTGACCGATGATGGTATGCCAGTAAGCCATCGAAAAACGACAGTGTTCCTCCATGGTCTGCTCACCAATCATCTCTTCCGGGTTATAATAATTAAATCCCAAAGGATTATCTGACCCTGCTCCTTCATATTTAACCTTAGCAATACCTTTAAAAATTTCGCCCATTTTAAACCCCTCCTTATTCTTAAGCGTTCAGATTATTGATAGAAAAGCTAGCTGTTCGATAACCTCCTTTTGTAATTAAAATTAGTGTAATTAACTGAATCCAGTTAATTTAACTCTTATTTTAAGCATTAAACTTTCTCTTTTACTATAAATATTCGCGACTATAAAAAAAAATCCTTCTAAAAAAAAGAAGTAATTTATATTTTTTTATTTTATTTCCCCCAGGTAACAAAATATGGCCTTACACATATAATATTGTAAATTGAAAAAATGCTTTAGTCCTCTAAATAAAGGGGGGTGATAATCAATGGGTACCGAAGCACAAAGTGGTTATGGAGGTCTTAGTTTCATTTTATTTTTAATCCTGATCTTATTGATTTTAGGTATTTGGGGTTATGGCGGTTGCGGTAAATATTAAGCAATGAGATTTTCCTTCATATCAATTAAAGGCCTCCAAAATATACCGGGAGGCCTCTTTTATATTAACCGCTAACCCCTTCTTGCCTTGACAACTTGCTCGTCTCAGTTATTACTTAGACTCGCTAAATATTCCTTGGTAAAGATATGGTCAGCGAGCGCCTGGAGGGAGAGATTTTTGACCTCAACGATCGTTTTATTCCCTTTCTCAAATTCATCAATAATCATATATTTGACCACTAAATATTTATCTTCAATCCGGGTATACTTCAAGTAATAAATAGTCTGCATCAGGGTTCCATTCAGGGAATAACTCGCGTGCTTGAGTGGCAGGTAGTTATCCTTTCTTACCCAGAAAACTGCCTGCGGATATGATATATCCTCAACCCTGGCCGTTAGCTTAAATTGATAGACCGGAATCTCCCCTAATTTTGTGACGAGCAACTGTTCCCGGCCGTCCTGATTTAATAAGGGACGGTACATCTTAAAGAGTTTTTTACTGCCGAAATTCTCGCCGAGTGTGGTACTACCGGCAATGCTTTTATCCAGGCTGATCTGTTGAAATGTCCCGGTATTGCGGCGATACATCCAGAAATTATCTCCCTTTCTTAAATAGCCGTTGCCCTTTTCCGCTTCCGGAGCAGTCATGACGATTAAAAAGGAATCATCTTGATCTCGTCGGTAGTAAATTGCTTGATATACTTTGGTGCCCTGACCGGCCTTTTGCCGGGTAATTTCAACCCTGGCCGTCCCATCCTGCTTCAATTCCGTGAGCCGGTCGATCTCCTGTAAAATATCCCCTATTTCAGGATTAGCCAGAGCCCGCCCTGCGAAAAGTAGTACCGAGACCAGCAAAAACAGGAAAACCATCATCCGCTTATTCACTTTACTTACTCCCTTTCCCTTCGATCTTTTCGCTTCTTTATATTTAATATATATTTCCGTTAATCGCTAAAATACCTATAAATTTATTCATAATGCCGCAAAGCCTCTACCGCCAGAAGGTTAGCCGCTTTTCGTGCCGGGAAATAGGCCGCCAGGGCTGCCATACCTAATATTAAAAGAAAACTGGTAATTAATGCGGTTGGATTAATTTTAAAATATAGCCGACTATTTTTTAGAATAATACTAAAGGCATTATTAAGATCAAATTCAATTGTTCCTAAGAGCTTAATCGCAATCATACCTAACAAGATGCCGGCCAGACAGGAGATCGTTGTAAGGAATAATGTCTCCAACATAAATAAATTCCTTACATCGTTTCGCTGCATCCCGATCGCCCGGATTGTTCCGATCTCACGGGTCCTTTCCTTTATTGTCATCCGCAAAGTATTGACTACTCCGAGCAGGATAATAAAGAATAAGACCAAAACAACGATCATGGTAATTGAATTAAGCACCCCTTCTAGTTTTAAGATATCACTGGCCCCTTCATACATAGTAAGTACATCTAATTTTGGCTGGCTAGTCTGGAGCTGCCTCTCCTCCCGATACTTTTTCCTTAAGGCCTGACTATCCCTGCTTCTGTCCAGCAACTTCCATTCCGTAGCCATAATACCGTGCAGCGGGTTATTAGCCGTAATATAATTCCAGTTGGAATCAGCCGGTAAGTATTGATGGTAAAAGGGATGGACTCTTTCTTCATTTAATAAGATAATATCCCCGCCCAGTCTTGTATTACTATCATAGACAGCATTTAACGTCAATTTTTCCTGATGGAAACCCCGGTATTTTGTCTGATATTGATAATAAAAGTCTTCGCCGGGCTTAAGGTGCAATTTTTGGGCCAGTTGGTGGCTGACCATTACTCCTGATTGACTAAAGGCCTTTTCTGTCTCACCACTAATCATGGTGATCTTCTCTTTGAGCAGTTGTTTGGCCTGAGCATTATTCTGGAAAGCCAGGAGCTGGCCGCCTTGATTACCTACTTGGCCAATAATCGAGATTAGATTTGGCTTCAGTCTTGCGTGGAGTAGTTCAGCGTAATAAGCTGCTGTTCTTTGGGGATCTTTCAGCGCGATCTGCAGGCTGGCCGAATCCCAGGGGTGATAACCCAGCAGCTCTTTGACCCGTTGCCCATCCATAAACATAACCACATCCATGAAAGTATTATTGGCATTGACAATCGCAATAACCGTCAATTTTACGGCCTGGATCCGGCCGGTAATCATCGGCAAGCGCATTTTAATCACATCATGTAATTGCACATTGAGAGATTTGGCCTTGGCGGCGGAGATTATGACCGGATATTCGATCTCTGTACTAAAATAGTCCTCAAAATTACCGGTCACCAGCGTAAAAAAATTATTAAAAAATTCTTCTCGTACTAGCTGATCCTCGACAGTAACCCCGGCGACCATGATATTACCAGCTTCTCCATTGCCAACAGCCCGTCCGAACATCCCTAAATTTTCATTGATATAGAGTAGCTCATCTGTTTTGATCGTATCCTGAACAATTGCTAAGATCCGCTCTTTATCACTAATCATCGAAAAAAAACTATGGCCCTGATTACCTTGAATCACCAGGTGGCCAAAGGCATTGGCAACAATATCATTTAATAATACCTCGACCATACCGTGGGAGAAAGCATTAGCGACTACCAGGATCATCATCCCAAAACCGATCCCAATACCCAGGAAGAAGTTTCTGCGCTTTTGTCGAAGTAAATTCCGATAGCTCAATAAAAATACTAAACCCACTCTCCCACCCCTGTCTTATTCCCGGCTCATTGCATCAAGCGGGATAATCTTACCAACAACCCTTAACGGATAGAGCACCGCAAGCAGGGTTACTACTCCCAACTGTAATACACCAAAACGAAAGTCGGCCCAAGAATAAAAGGGGCTTAATTTCTCCCCACCATAGACCATCTGTAAGATTTCATTAGTTGTAGTTATATTGGCCAGCCGGAGCAGATAAATTACGGCAATTCCGATAATTATCCCCAAACCACCAAAAAGAAAGGATAATATTGCTGTTTCTAAAATAAACATCCTCCTTAAAAAGCCTTTTCTGGCTCCGATCGCTCGCATCATGGCTAATTCGGATACCCGCTCCAGGGCGGTCATACTCAATGTATTCATAATCACAATAATCGCGACAAAAAAGATAAAGATAATAAAGACATTAAGGGCTGTTTTAACCAGGGCGGTCATGCTGCCGAGCGTCCCGATAGCATCCTTCCAACTGACTGCCCTTACCTCCAGGCGGTTTTCCCGGAAAAAATCGTTAAGTTTCTGTAAAGTTACCTGGGCTGCTCCGCCATCCTTTAATTTGAGTAAGACCAGGTTATAAGCACCGGCATCAAGGTCATACCCGGTTATCTCTTTCTTTGTTTCCTGTTGAATATCTTCAAGCGTAAAACCCTCCTCAATTAATCCCGGCTCAGCGAACATATTGCCACCGGCGAAATATTGATCAAGCTGTTCATTGGCCAACAAATCCTTTCCTTCCCGGGATATTTCAACTAAGCTATCGGCTCCGGTGACATAACTATATGTTTCCCGATAGGATTCAATATCAATAATATTATACAGACCCCAGACTTTTTTTAAGGCCCTGTATTCGATGATCCCTTTGATCGGAACCCTGATATCGACGGCAGAATCAGCAGCATCAGCCCCCATTAGCACCAGCTCTCTTTTAATTAATAATTCTGCTGACTGCTCCTTTGCTGGTAGCGGGAGTTTTTTTTGATCTAATTCTTCCCCTTCCGGCAGTAACCAGTAACCCCTAAACTTATAATCCTGTCTTCGAGCTTGGGCTGAGACCAGAATTCCTCGTTCACCCGGTTGCAAGAGCCGGCCTTCTTCAATTGTAATGCTATCCGGGAAGAATCTTAGATAGCGCTTAATATCAACCCCTAACAGCATTTTGTTCCCCGACTCGGTCTCGCCGTTTAAAACAAAAGCCAGACCGGCGGTTACTGGCAGAAATTCTTTAATCAGTTCTTGCTCACCCAGATATTTTTTAACTTGCGGATAATCCTTGATTACTTTTAAGGGCTTGCCCCCCATCACATCCAATAATACACTATCTTTTTCCTGTTGCTTCGAGATCACAACCAGATCTCCGGTAAATAGCTTGACTATGTTCTCGGATAAACCACGGTTCATCCCGGCAATAATTCCATTTCCCACTGTCATTAAGACCGCACCAAAAAAAAGGATAACCCCGATGACCAGAGATTTCCCTCGATGTTTACAAATATTACGCCAGGCTATTTTCACGGCTAACATATTCAAACCACTCCTGCCCCTACCAGGAGGCCGTCTCTAAGCTGAATAATACTATTGGCATGTTTCAATACTTCCGGGTCATGGGTTGAAAAAATAAAGGTAGTTTTTTCGCTTTGGTTTAATTGACGCATCAGTTGCAGAATTGACTCACTTGTTTCTGAATCAAGGTTGGCGGTTGGTTCATCTGCCAGAATAATCTCCGGGTTAGTCACCAGTGCTCTGGCGATCGCCACCCTTTGCCGCTGTCCCCCTGATAGTTCTGCCGGTCGCTGCTCAATCTGATCAATCAAACCAACTCCCCTTACCAACTCCTTGACCCGGGAATCAATTAACGCTCTCGGCTGGTTTTTCATCAATAATAACGGAAACTCTACATTTTCCCGGACATTAAGGACCGGAATCAGGTTAAAATTCTGGAATATAAATCCGATTTTATGTAAACGCAGATCAGTAATTGTTTGCTCGGGCAGGGCGGTGATCTCTTCATCTTGAATTTTGACGGTTCCCGCGGTCGGTGTATCAATACAGCCAATTATATTTAAAAGGGTAGTTTTCCCGCTCCCGGAAGGACCGACGATCGATAAAAAAGCCCCGGTTTCTACGACCAGGTCGATTCCCTTTAAGGCTTGAACAGTTGTCTTCCCTAAAGGATAGTCCTTTTTAACACCCTTTACTTCAATCACATTCAAGCGAACTGTCTCCTTTCAACAAGTCGTTTAAGCACCTTACCGTCAATACTGCTGCCGTTCTTTAAAAGCCTTCTCGATTTCGCGCTGGGCGGTCTTTTTCGCCAGGTCGGCACGCTTATCCCGGACATTTTTACCCTTAGCCAGGGCCAGTTCTATTTTGGCAAGATTCCTTTTCAGATAGATACTAAGGGGGACCAGTGTATATCCCTTGAGTTTGGTTTTACCGATTAAATTCCGGATCTCCCGCTTATGCAGCAATAATTTGCGCTTCCGTTCCGGCTCATGATTTTCCCTATTCCCGTGGGAATAAGGACTAATATGCATATTATGTAAAAACATCTCACCATTTTCCACTATAGCAAAACTATCCTTTAAATTAACCCGACTGGCCCGGACCGATTTAATCTCAGTACCGCTCAGTTTAATCCCCGCTTCAAAGGTCTCTTCGATAAAAAAATCATGTCTGGCCTTTTTATTACGGGCAATCACCCGAATCTCCTCAGCCATCCTTTTTTCCTCCCCTCATTGCTCGGCAAGAACAAAATCAAGTTGTCGCTCATCCAGATTGACTCGATCAACGATTACCTTGACCTGCTCTCCAAAACGGTAAACCTTTCGGGTTGACTCTCCGATCAAGCAAACCTGGCTTTCATTAAAGTGATAGTAATCATCTTTCAAATTTTCTACATGGACTAACCCCTCGACTGTATTAGGCAGTTCAACATATAAACCATAGTTGGTAACCCCGTTAATAATCCCCTCAAAAACCTGACCAATCTTATCCTGCATAAACTCCATTTTCTTTAAGTCGACAGAATCCCGTTCGGCCTCCATTGCTCTTCTTTCCTGTAATGAACTATGTTCGGCAATATGGTATAGCCCCTCCTGCAGTTTCTCCATCCGTTGTTGGGACAAATATCCCTGAGTTAATACTTCTTTAATAATCCGATGGATTAGCAGGTCCGGATACCGCCGGATCGGTGAAGTAAAGTGACAATAATACTGGAGGGCCAGTCCAAAATGACCGATATTCTGCGGGGAATAAATTGCCTTTTTCATTGACCTTAACAACATCGTATTAATAACCCGTTCTTCCGGTTTATCTTTAATTGCTTCCAATAAGTCCTGAAAAGCCCCGGGATGAATTTCGTGATTCAAACCCTTTAAATGATAGCCGAAATTATGAATAAACTGATTAAAATCCTGCAAGCGGTCAGGATCAGGTTGGTCATGTACCCGGTAAACAAAGGGTATCTCCCGCCAGCTCATCTCCTCAGCCACTACCTGATTGGCTGCAATCATAAATTCCTCAATTAACTGCTCAGGAATGCCATGTTCCCTCTTTTTAAGTTCAATTGCTTGGCCGGTCTGATTTAAGATTACTTTAACCTCCGGGAATTCAAAATCAACACTACCTCCGGCCAAACGTTGTGCTCTCAATTTCCCCCGGAGCTGATTCATTAATTTTAACTGGGGAACAAAATCGGCATATTGGGCCATTACTTTCTGATCCTGCTCTAATAAAATCCGGCCTACCTGCTCATAAGTTAACCGGTAATTACTTTTAATCACACTGGGGGTGATTTCCTGTGCTAAAATTTTAAAAGGTTCCAGTTGGTAAGTGATCAAGACCGAGAGAGTCAAACGCTCTACCCCCGGATTTAAACTGCAAATACCATTAGAGAGTTGCGGAGGCAACATCGGAATAACCCGGTCAACCAGATAGATACTGGTTCCCCGGTTGAAGGCTTCCTGGTCCAGCTCTGAACCTTCCCCGACATAAAAGGACACATCAGCAATATGCACACCCAGGCGGACTTTCCCGGACCCGAGGTCTTCCAGTGAAACCGCATCATCCAGGTCTTTGGCATCAGCCCCATCAATTGTTACCATGGGGAGTTGTCGCAAATCAGCGCGATTAGCTATTTCCTGCCGGTCGATCTCCCGCGGAATCGCTGATAACTCTCGCTTAACATCGGCGGGAAACTCCTGGGGAAGCCCCAGTTGATGGATAATTGCTTCAATATCGACTCCGGGCTCTTCTTTAAAACCCAATACTTCGACAATGCGCCCCTCCGGGTTGCGTTTCTGATCAGGCCAGCGGGTTATCTCGGCTACCACCTTCTGGTTGTGGCTGGCTCCCTTCATTTCTTCTCTGGGAATAAAGAGGTCATAAAAGATCCGTTTATTATCCGGAACGACAAAACCAAAATACCTGCTCTGTTCAAAATTCCCGACAATCCGCCGGTTGGCCCTTTCCAGCACCCTGACCACTTCACCCTCCTGGCGTTTCCCGGTGGACTGGGGGAAGCTCCGGACAAAGACCTTATCATTATGCATCGCCCCCCGCATATTTTCCCGATTAATAAAAACATCCTCACTACCGGGGTTATCCGGGATTAAAAAAGCAAACCCCCGGGGATTACCCTCGATCCGGCCGACAATTAAGTCCATTTTATCCGGTAAACCGTATCTACCCTTACTATTTTTAAAGATTAACCCTTCTTCTGCCAGGTCTTGCAGGAGTTTTTTCATGGTTTTAGCTTGATCTTTAGCAATGGCGAAACGGGAAAAAAGCTCCTTTATAGTCATCGGACGGTACGCCTTTTCCCGCATAAAAGCCAATAAATTCTCCCGGGCACTCATCATTAACCACCCCATCTCTTGCTCATTTCCTATTATAACCCTTTTTCCTCAAATTATAAGCCCAGCTCGGCAGAAATACCCTGCATCGCAGTCAAAGCTAACCCGATAAACTCTTCCAGGCCAAGTCCCATCTCCGAACAGCTTGCAATAACATCGCGGTCAGCCCCCCGGGCAAAAGAATTCTCGGCATACCTTTTACACACAAAATCAGCGTCAATCGAATGAAGTTTCTTTTCCGGGTGGATCAGGGCAGCCGCAACGATCAAACCGGTAAGGGGATCACTGGCATATAATGCCTGATCCAGCTTACTCTTGCGGGGAAGACCGTGAACCCCGTTGTGGACCTTAACAGCATAGACCATATCTTCCGGCAATCCGAGCTCCGCTAACAATTCCGCCCCTACAATACTATGTCGACCGGGGTCAGAGGCCGTCTCTTCATAATCAATATCGTGTAATAGCCCGACCAATCCCCATTTTTCGGTATCCTGATTAAAATACTCAGCCAATCCCTTCATCACCGCTTCAACCGCCAGACAATGTTTGACCAGATTTCGCTGTTTAATCTTCTTTTTAACCAGTTGATAGGCTTCTTCCCTGGTCATCCGCTAATCACTCCTTTTCCTCCTTATTTAAAGCTGCTGCTAGCTTAATGAATTTAGCTTCAGCCAGTACTAATATATTACCCTCTTGATCATGCAACTCACCTTCAGTTAAAACCATTCTCCCTTTATTACCGGTAATTTTCCCAAAAATACTCAACCTTTCACCAATTCTAACCGGGCTTTTAAACCTGACCTTAATTTCGGCGGTAACAGCCTCAATACCTTGTGCAACAATAACCTGGACCATTGCCTCATCCAGCAGGGTGGTAACCAGTCCCCCGTGCATAATCCCCTCATACCCCTGGTGATTAGGGCCAGGGACAAATTCAGCCCTGACCTGCTGAACCGCTATTTGTTCAAACTCTAACCCCAGGGAGATCGGATTCTCTTTACCACAGGCAAAACACTGCGGATAGTCATTACCCATCTTCTCCCCTCCTTTTGGAAAAACCCTCTAAGTACAGTACTTAGAGGGTCCTGACCTACCTTCAATTTTACATAAATAATGGAGCAAAAACCAGTGAAACAATTGTCATCAATTTTATCAATATATTCAGGGATGGCCCGGATGTATCCTTAAACGGATCACCGACCGTATCACCGACAACGGCTGCCGCATGGGCAGGGGTTCCCTTTCCTCCATAATGTCCTTCTTCAATATATTTTTTAGCATTATCCCAGGCTCCGCCCGCATTAGCCATCATAATTGCCATCAACACTCCGGAAACTAAAGAACCGGCCAGTAAGCCCCCCAGAGCTTCTTTACTCCAGAGCCCCACAACAATCGGAATTACTACCGCCATTAAGCCCGGTAGAATCATCTCCTTTAAAGCAGCCCCGGTACTGATGTCAACACAGCGCGAATAATCCGGTTTCGCCTTCTCTTCCATGATCCCGGGGATCTCTTTAAACTGGCGCCGAACCTCTTCGATCATATGGAAAGCAGCTTTACCGACTGCTTTCATTGTAATAGCGGAAAATAGGAAGGGTAACATCCCGCCAATAAAGAGTCCAATAATAACCCGCGGTTCGGTCAGGCTGATTACATTTAGCCCGACTGATGTCGCAAAAGCAGTAAATAAAGACAAGGCAGTAAGCGCTGCCGAGCCAATCGCAAAACCTTTCCCCATCGCCGCTGTTGTATTGCCGACAGAATCCAGTTTATCAGTAATCTCCCTTACTGCTGGTTCCAGATCGGCCATTTCGGCAATCCCACCGGCATTATCGGAAATAGGGCCATAGGCATCAACAGCCAGGGTCATACCGGTTGTGGCCAACATTCCCACTGCCGCCAGGGCAATTCCATAGAGACCGCCGTAAGCATAGGCCACATAAATTGCCACCACGATTATTACAATCGGCAGGGCCGTACTCTGCATCCCGACGGCCAGGCCGGCAATAATATCGGTAGCACTACCGGTCTGAGCCTGGTCAGCAATTTCTTTCACCGGTTTATATTCAGCAGAAGTATAGTATTCGGTAACCCGACCAATCAGGATACCGGCCAGCAGACCGGAGACAATCGCAATCACCTGTCCCAGATCGCCGATTAACCAGTTGACCAGAAAAAAAGCTCCGATGATGGTTAAAATTCCACTGATTAAAGTACCCCTTTCCAGTGCTTTAGCCGGGTTCTCTCGCTCCCTGGCTTTAACAAAACGGGTACCGATAATCGAGGCAATGATCCCCAGTGAAGCCAGTAAAAGGGGTAATAAAACATGATTCTTACTGATAATAGTCCCCAGTGTCATCGCCGCAACAATTGAACCGACAAATGATTCAAACAGGTCGGCCCCCATTCCGGCCACGTCACCGACGTTATCTCCAACATTATCCGCAATAACCGCCGGGTTTCTGGGGTCATCTTCCGGGATTCCTGCTTCGACTTTGCCGACCAGATCGGCCCCCACGTCAGCCGCTTTGGTGTAAATCCCCCCACCAACCCGAGCAAAAAGGGCAATCGAACTGGCCCCAAAGGCAAAGCCCCTGATATAATCCGGCTGGCTGGTAAAGACTATGTATAAAATACCCAATCCCAATGTTCCTAATCCAACTACCGACATCCCCATTACCGCCCCACCGGAAAAAGCCACATTCAGTGCTTTATTTAAACTGGAACGGGCCGCATTGGTTGTCCGGGTATTGGCCTTGGTTGCAATCTGCATCCCGATTAATCCAGCCAGTGCAGAGAAAACTGCCCCCAACACAAAAGAAAATGCGGTCTGCCAGCCCAGGCTAGGTACAATCATCATTAATAAAGCAATCACCAGCACAAAAACTACCAGGATCCTATATTCTCTAGCCAAAAAGGTCATCGCACCTTGTTGGATCGCTCTGGATATTTCGATCATTTTAGGGGTGCCCTGCTCCTCTTTATTAACTTTATTAGCTAGATAAAGTGCAAAAAGCAGAGCAATTACCCCTGCTAATGGCGCGTAAAACATCTCTAATTCCCCCTATCCATTTTACATTTAAAATCCTAGATTAATATCGCCAAAACTAATGAAGTAATCATAAATACAATCGCTGCAATAGTAGTCAAGCGGCCAAGCTTTTCGTCTAGGCCTTTCTTCTTGCCAAAGATAGAGGTTGCTCCCCCGTCAATCACCCCGGAGAGACCTGCGCTTTTACCAGATTGGAGCAAGACCCCGGCGATCACAACCAGTGCCACAATTAAGTGAAGGATCTTTATTATCAGCACTTTTCCATCCCACCTCCGCCTTTTATTTATTATACCACGTCTTTTACATTTTAACATAAGAATAGTAAAAAAACAACTTAAGCAAAAAATTTACAGAGATTCCGCAAACGGAATCTCTGTTTGTTTGCTCAATATATTGATTTAATTGATAACTCTGTTACACTATGATAACTACTGTATGTATGATAATTTATCGAAACAGCAATAAATAAGGAGGTTGCTAACCTCCTGTAATTTAATGCTTTATTTCCTCTTTTAGTATTTGAAGCTTTTCTTCTTTCACCTTGGTAGCTTTCATAATCTGTTCAATATCCATACCCATCTCTAACATATTTTTTGCTATAGCTAATTTTTCTTCCATTCGCAGTTTTTCAGCAATAGTCATAATTGCTTCACCCCTTTCAGTAGAAATTCCCCGCGCTATCTTTACCAGCTCTTTCTCATCTATTCCCTCTTTAGCATTCAT
>JAKSCG010000225.1 GCA_022360715.1 Halanaerobiales bacterium | reverse complement strand
TCGCTACTCCCCTGGTTGCATTAAGGATAATATTTGTTTTAAAACCGGCTTTAACCGCATCCAGGGCCGAATATTTTACACAGTAGTCCAGGGCCAGCCCACAGAGATCAACCTCGGTTATCGTGAGGGCTTTTAACAGTCCGGCCAGTCCGGTAGTGGTCCCGTTATTCTCGCGGAAGGCGGAATAACTATCAACTTCCGGGTTAGTTCCCTTTCTGATTATATAATCAAAATACTCGGTCGCGATCTCCGGATGAAACTCGGCCCCTTTTGTTCCCTGTTTACAGTGGACCGGCCAGAGGACAGGCCCGATCCCTTTACCGTTGTCAAACGGGGTGTAGGCTGCCCGCCCCATATTGACTGCATAGCTTTGATGCTGAGCGGGATGCCAGTCCTGGGAAGCAACGATTACGTCATATTGACCGGAACTGAGCAGTTGGTTCACGACCGGATTAATCTTGCCGGCATCAGCTACCGGTAACTTCCCTTCTTCATAAAAATCATTCTGGAGATCAATGGCCAATAAAGCTTTACCCATTAGATTCCCTCCTTATCTTTAATATATATTATAATTAGATAATAAGCTGAATAATTCCTGCAAAATAAAAAAATAGATCTTATATTTTTTTAGGCAAGCTTTATTGAGGTGATTAAAGATGGACCCAGAACAATTATATTCGATCGGACAGATGGCCAAAGTATGTAAGCTCTCCATTCAGACATTACGCTATTACGATAATATTGATTTGCTCAAACCCGCAGTTATTAAGGACAACGGATACAGGTACTATAATCAGGAACAAATCCTCGTCTTTAATGTTATTAAGGGACTAAAAGAACTGAAGTTATCCTTAAATCAGATCAAAGAAATTATCCGGACGGGAGATATAGCGATTGTTTTAACAATATTTAAAGAGCAGCAGCAAGAATTGACAAGGCAGATCCGACTTTTAGAATCAGCCCGAAAGAATGTCAATAATTTAATCGAAAATATCCAATTACATGATCGGCTCGGGGAAGAGCATTATATTGAGTTAAAGGTAATATTACCTCAGACTGTGGCTTTCACAAGGTATCACTCACCCTCGAACCAGGTTTCATATATCAAAAGGTTCAATCAATTGCATAATATTGTTGAAGAGAACAAATGGACAATTACCGGAAGTATGATGGCTATATTCCACGACCATTATACCGAGTTTGATTACAACAATGCCGATATTGAGGTCTGTATACCAATAAGCAAAACAGAGCGGCATTATCCAAATATTAAAGAGTTGCCGGAAGGGAAGTTTTTAACCAAATTTCATAAAGGGCCTTATGCTACTCTAGTTGAAAGCTATAAAATTATGCTTGATTGGTGTAGAGAGAATAAGTATCGGATGATCGGTCCGGCCCGAGAAATATATCTGATTGATTTTCTGTCAACAAAGGAGCCGGAGAATTTTATTACGGAACTACAGCTCCCCGTCAAGCAGGTATGAGCAACTAATCCTCTTAAATAAATATTTGACTCTATAGTAACTATAGGGTTTATACTTAAAACAAATCAATAAAAGGAGTGTAAATCCGATGGAAAATGTTTTTAAAAAGGCGCAAAGGTTTATTCTTGAAAATGGAACTGAACTCCAAAAAAGCTGTTTGAATTATTTACTCGGGAAAGAACCGAAAAAAAATTTGGTGATGGCCTTACAAAAATATCAAAATAGCAATGGAGGATGGGCCCACGGCCTGGAGATTGAGTATCAGGGAACGCTTAGTTCAGTTATGACAACAGCAGCTGCACTTGCTTACCTATATCTGTTTGATCTGGGTGACACCCCATTATTTGAAAGCACCCTGGAATATCTAAAGGTAAAGCAAGATGATTCAGGTTGCTGGGATGACGAAAATGAGATCAAGGCGTTCCAGCTTCCCCCTTATTATCTACCCGGCAGTTATGTTGAGTATAAGACGGGTATGATCTTGAAGTGGCTGAGGAGATTGGCAATTGATCAGGAAATGGTAGTGAGGGGTTACCAATTTATGCTTGAAAGATATAATGATAGTTTAAAAAGTGAAGACATTTGGACGGCTATCGCTTACAGCAATGCATTTACTGAATACCCCCATCAAAAGTCCGAAGAAATTATCGAACGGGCTTTAAGGATCTTGATGAAACAAAGTGATATGAAAGAAACGGGCGGACTTTCCTGGATGCAGGTTCAGGGAATGATCTATGAGGATAATAAGATGTTGGAAAGTATCAAAGAGCAGGTAGTAGATCTAATAAAAACTCATCAACTGGAGAATGGGGGATGGCCGCATCAATTCGGCACATATAATCAGGTTTGGGCGGCTGTATTGATCGTTAGATTTCTGATTATCGCCAAAGAGTGAAAACTTAGACGGAGATAGAGTATTTTGATCGGGAAGAAGCCTGTGCCCATTGACTTAACACTTCTTGGTAGCTGTTAATTAAGGCGGAGAAGACATGATCCCAGGAGCGATTTAATGAATACTGTCGGGCATTTTTACTTAGTTGATCCCGCAGCTTTGGATTAGTAATAAGCTCTTCCAGTTTTGTCCTGAATTGACCTAAATCATTCTCCGGACAGGCCAGACCATTGTATT
>JAKSCG010000002.1 GCA_022360715.1 Halanaerobiales bacterium | reverse complement strand
ATCAGTACTGACCTCACCAATTAAAACTAATTCCGTATCAGGCATTTGATTGGCTACTTTACTGACCAGTTCCACATCAAACCAACCGGCAATCGCCCCAAAATAACCGATTATCCTCGGAGCAGACGGGAGGTCGGCCGGGCGTAAAGCCGGTTTATATTGATAATGAAAGTGGGTAATATCTACGCCATTGGGGAGGAGATAAGTATTTTGATTACTGCTTTTTTTCTCTTGATACAGCCGTTGCGAAGGGGTCAGTACCAGGTCGGAGAGGTTTAGTAATTTCTCTTCAAAACTGGTTAAAATGTTTTGGTAAGGAGCCAGGTCGGCAAACTCTGTATACTTATCAATACAATCAAAGACCAACAGGCTATACTCCCAGAATTTAAGTAAAGGTACCCAGTAGGGGGCATGGAGCATTAAAATACTCTCAGCAAAACCCAGTTCCTTGATTTGCTGATTAATATCCCTTCCCAGCCGACGATCATTTCCCTGCAAAATATTATAAAAGATCGTACCATAGCCCGGCGGTGAATAAACATAAATCCCCTTCTCCACTTCTTGAGCGGCAAAATCACCACAAACCGGATTCAAATAGAGGATCCGGTAGCCCTGTTTAGCCATATTTCGCAGTAAGTGTTGGGGACGCTGCTGCCGAAAATCCCAGGGGATCAAACCGGCTACCACGATAGTAGGGGGTTCGCGCCTCTTTTTCCCACCGGCCAGAACACAATTCCACTTCCTTTGAAATCTCTTTTTGCTCTCAATAAAATAACGATTCCGCTTCAATCGCTCCAAAAAATTTTCCAGATCAAGGGTTCCTTCATGATGATGATAGACAACGGACTGCGGGCAGTATACGACTCGATACCCCTTTTCTCTGGCCCGTAGCGAATAATCCAGTTCTTCAAAATAAAAGAAATATTCTTCATCAAATAGACCGAGTACCGGGAGCAAATCCCTTTTCAGCAGATAACAGGCTCCCCCTACACTGATTAGATCTTCCTGTTGATCAAAGACCCCGGGCCCTTCTTTTTCCATCCAACCCCGCGGCCAATAACTATCATTGATTTGATTAACACCGGCTCCGACGATATATCCTTCTTTATTGATCATTTTCGGACCAACAACTGCTACATCCTCTTCAGCCAGGACTGTTAATAACGGTTCAAGCCAACCCTCTTTTACTTCAATATCGCTGTTTAATAAGGCCAGATATTTACTGTTACCATGCAGTATCCCCTGATTACAGGCCCGGGCATAGCCCAGATTCTGCTCATTCTCGATTACTTTAACCCCGTTTAACTCCTGTAAATATTCTTTACTCCCATCAGTGCTATTATTATCAATTACCATAATTTGATGGGGTTGCCGGGTAAATTTTTGAATGCTGGTCAGACAACTCTTTAAATGGGGCAGGGTATTATAGTTAACAATGATCAAGTCGATAACAGACTCTTCACTGGCATTGGCCGGAAGTTGCTCGGCCGTTTTCCTTTCCTGCGGTGGAAGATGGAGTCTCTCTTCCAAAAATTTAGCCCAGTCTCCCCCCACCATCTCCACAGCATAATTATTAGCCAGTTTTTTTAGTTCCCCTTTTAGCTGCCTCCGCTGCTGACCCAGTTTATAGACTTTGATCATACAGAGGGCCAGTTCCAGCGGATTAATCTCATAGAATTCCAGGGGGAAGGAGCGCTGCCACCCTCCCAGTTCAATATTAATTACAATTACCCCGGCCGCCATCGCCCAAAGGGCCAGCAAGGGAAAAGACTTTTGCCCGATCCAGAAGAAATAAAAGGAATCAGCCAATAATTTTAACAGATCAATTTCATCTGTTTTCTTGATCGTGAAATTAAGACTGGTTTCCGGCTCTAGTTCTCCCTGGAAATCCAGGATAACAATTTCACCGGCAAAAATCGAAGTCCCGGCTTTTTCAATACTCTTTAGAATTCGATTAATCGATGGTAATGATAGACTCTCTCCGGCAATAACAACCTTATCCCTTTTACTGCCCCCAGGATAAGTAAAGACCATTTCCGGTATAACCGGCTTTAATCGATCAAAATCGACTATCCGCACTTTAGGTGGTAAACCCTGGCCTTCATCCCTGGACCGGGCAATAAAAACCAGCTCCCCGCGGTTTAATTTACTTAAGCGAAAAAGGATCTCGGCTGAAGTACTTAAGATAATATCTGCTTCCGGTATTTCGATTGCTTTTAAATCATCTTTCAACCAGCGTAAGTCAATGATATCCTGCGGAAGTAGCTTAAAGTTCTTGATTTGCGGAAGATAAACGATAATCTCCATACCCCTATTTTCTTTTAACCAAGTGGCAATTTGGTAGATAGTTCTAAGCAGGACTACACTATCACCCGGACTTAAGATAAAAATAACCTGCATTTCTCTCCCCCCTTACTCATAAATCCCCAGACTGCAATGATCGCCCAGTAAAAGTTGATGAACGGCAGGCTTTTCCTGCCGACTCTTGAGCTTTACTCCCCGCCCGATTAAACTATTAACAATCTTATTCTGATAGTTAATAATAACTGTTTCCTCCATGATAATGCTCTTTTCAATCTTACTATTGGTGATTTGAACATTATCGCCAATCGAAGTAAAGGGGCCAATCAAGCCATTCTCGATCAAACAATTACCACCGATGATTACCGGCCCCTCGATCACCGAATTACTGATTAAGGTATTTTCTCCAATATTAATCCGACCGGATAATTTTGAAAGTTGATCAATAGCACCGCTAATCCGGGGCTCAATTCCTTCAATCAGTAATGAATTGGCTTCCAGCACATCCTCTGTTTTACCGGTATCCTTCCACCAGCCTTTAATCAGAAAAGGCTCGACTTTACCACCATGATCGATCACATACTGAATAGCATCTGTAATTTCCAGTTCCCCCCGCCCGGAGGGTTTAATCGCATCTACAGCCGGAAATATCTTCTGATTAAAGATATATACCCCAACCAGCACATGGTTACTAATAAAATGCTGCGGTTTCTCAACTAATTTCTTTACCCGGCCCCTTTGGTCCAGTTCTGCCACCCCAAAGCATTCCGGGTGTTTCACTTCTGTCAACAAAATATTAATATCTTCCCCTTTATTACCATATTCACTGATAAAGGATTTAATGCCACCTCTGAGAATATTATCTCCCAGATACATGACAAAGGGTTGATTCCCAATAAACGGTTGGGCAATTTTAACAGCATGGCCTAAGCCAAGCGGTGACTTCTGTTCGATATAGGTAACCTTAATTCCCCAATTTTCTCCATTGCCGACGGCTGCCTTGATCAAATCTTTGGTCGCACCAACGATCATCCCCACATCGCTAATTCCGGCCGAGGCAAGGTCTTCCAGCACATAAAACAGAATCGGCTTGTTAACGATCGGGATCAGTTGTTTAGCATAACTATAGGTAATTGGTCGCAATCTGCTTCCTTTCCCTCCGCTTAAAACTAATGCTTTCACAAGGGGATCACCTCATTAATTATCCCCCAGAGACGCTGGTCTTCCTGGCCTAACCTCCAGAAAGCCGCCCCGGCCAATTGGTAGCTTTTAACCAGCTTAATTTTTTCTTTAATACTGACCACATTTTCAAACCAGATTTCATGTTCTTGTTGGCCTTCTTGATAGCGCAAATAGGGAGAAAATGAGTCCTGGTCCCATTCAATCACGGTGTTATACTTAAATTGCAATGATTTAATTTGGGGATAGGTTAAGCCCCGACCCGGTTCTTCACTATTAATCACCCATTCATAACCATAAAGACCAATCCCCAGAATAATCTTTTCCAGGGGAATATTGATAATTGCATAATCAATCACATCCTGCACCCAGTTTAAAGGGGCAATTGCACCGGGGGGACCGCCCGGCCAGTGATAATCATAAGCCATAATAATTATTTTATCAACCAGTTCTCCTAAAGCCAGGTAATTGTATGCCCCCGACCAACTAGAATCACCGTTATTCTCCCATTTTGCCGGAACACAAAGATAGAGGTCAAAATTATGTTGATGGAGTGCGGTTGTTATCTCTTCAACAAAAGCAGTAAAATTACTCTCATTCTGCTTTTTTACCCCTTCCAGATCCAGATTGATCCCCGGGAAGCCATAAACCTGGAGGTAAAGCAGCAGGCGATCAATCGCCTTCTTTTGTGCCCCTTTCTCACTGAGTAATCGGTTGCTAACCGCAGAATCAAGTTCTTTATTTTGCAGCAGGGGAATAATTGAACTCTTTTCAAAATAAAGTGATAACTTCTCTGCCGAAAGAGCGGACTGCTTAATTTCCAGACTACCGTTACTGTCCAGTTCAAGCCAGGAAGGGAGTACTTTATTAAGGTAACGGTGGTACTTTTCGATCGACTCCATTCCTGCTGAACTATTAATCAAATGATAAGCCATCAATTGATAGGACATCGTTTCTCCCCCTAAAATTCGATCTTTAATAGATTAAGCACATTCTGGATCCGGTTGCAAACAGTAGCTTTTTCCGAACCGGCAAAGAGTAACCCAACTGCATTATTTCCCATATCAAGGACCAGTGAACCACTATCACCTGATTTAGAAATAGGGGTAGTCACAAATTGGTTATCAAATACGGCCACCTCCGAATCACCCATATTAACACTGACCGAGCTGCCGATCGCAACAACACTGCCATTGGTAAGCCCGCTACTCCGGCCGCTTTTTTGAACTTTCATCCCGACTGCAGCCTCTTTGACCCCTTGCACCTGTCCAATACCGATAATATCATTGCTCACAGCTTGGTCGGAACTGGGCCTGGCTAGGGCACAATCAACCAAATTACTCCCTTCATTCTTAAAAAAACGCATATTGTAGTTAGGGCGAAGCAGGTGTATAAAGAAATTAAAAAATCTTTCCACCGCAATCGCCACTTGACACTCAGCCGCTCCCTCCCCCTTATTGAGCGGGATAAACCTCTCTAAATAACCGATAACATCATTAGTTTTATTCCCTTTATCATAGGAACCCGGTTGCAGAATCGGATCCCCGATCTGAGCCCGATTATCACGACCGTTAGTTATATTTGCCAACACATGGTTATTAGATAAAATCATCGATTTACGGGTTTTCTTATCTTTGACGATCGCTCCCAGGGTTCCGGCCGATATCTTATAATGACCAATACTGATTCCGGGTTGAGCCGGTCGCATCCGATTTTTTCTGTTATCAAGAAACTTTATTTCACCTATTTCAATTACATCGGTTTGATAATCCCCCACCGACTGTGGAATCAGGTCCCTTTTTTTTATTTGATGCATCGGCAGTTTTTGATCGACCAGGATAATAATTGCTTGTTCCTTTGTTTTAATCCCTTTTTTCTCCTTGATCCCAAAACCAATCCCGACTACATGGTTCAGACGAAAAAAGTCTTTTTTATATTTATGAATAATTTTCCGGTAATTTTCCATCTGTCTCCCTCCATAATTTGATAATCTATAATATTCAAGAGGAAGAATTTTAGTGAAGAAGCAGTTATATAATCATTGATAATTATTAGCGGCAAAAAAAAACTGGCCAGCTTTTCAGCTTACCAGTTTGAATTGGTCTTTACTTATATGGCTTAAATTATCCCGATTTTGGTATTCTCTCCTTTCAGCTTCAACTCAACATTATCAGTCAAAAGGTCAGCATAACTATAAGAAAGGCGGCGAATTTGATGGTGATCATCTACTTTAACAACAAAAATATTGCGGTGAGTTTGTTCCAAAACACCCTCTTTTTCCAGTACTTTTCTCCTCCCGCGGTTGGCTTTTATCCTTACTTCCTTACCGACAAAAGAATTAACACTTTTCCTGATCTCCAGTAGCACATTTTCATTTTTATTCATCTATAATCCACCTTCCTAATTCTTAGAAACAGTGCGCAATAAAAAAATTAAAGCCTTGAACAAAGACTATGGATACAGTATTAGTATAGCACAAAAAAGAAATATTAGTCAAATAAATAAAATAGTATATCAGACATTTTAAGCACTGTCAAGGAAAATTTTTAAATTCTACTCAGGGATACCTCAGTCTTAATTTTCCCCTGGTCTCGATCCCCCCAATCCCCCCTTCACCGGTAATCGTATTCTTAATCACGTCTTTGACCGGTATTACTTCCCGGATCGAAGTAAATACAATTTTTTCGACAATTAAAATCGGATCGAGAAAATGGATCAGCTTGTTTTCCGGAGAACTGGCAAAGTTAGCCCCACTGGCAATTAGTCTTTCATAATTGGATTGACAAGCTCCGGCAAATATTACTAAATTATCTAAATTGGGTTCAAAGGAACGGGCGGCTTCGACGGCCCCAATAAAAAAATTAGAGGTATGAAACAAACGCCCATTAAGTTCCCCATCATGTCCGGTTAATACCAGGATATCCGGTCGATATTCCTTTAAGTATTCCGATATTTTTTTTGGTTGTCCCCGTTCCGGCACAAAAAAACCCCAGGCATTAATATTGAGATTATTGTAGTTGGCCAGGGATAATTCCAGGTAGTCCTTGTCTCCGTCAAAATGGAGCACCTTTACCTGGTATTCTTGAAAAGTGTTTTCAGGGTTTTTTTTTTTAACCTGTCGGGAGCTTAAAATAAGGTGTTTCTGCTGGCGCTGTAAATAGTCGAATGATTCTAACAACAGTTCTTTCTTGAGGAGACTAAAGCCTTTATCTTTCACCTTAATTAAGTCTTCTAAAGGGGCATCAGCCATTAACCGCAGGCGAAAGCTCCTCAATGTTATTTTTTGTCCGGATATTTTCTCTACTCGGAAAATTATATCGGAATTATACGATTTGCGGGTAACCAGTTCACCAATATTGACCTGCATCCCTGCCTCCCCCTATCTAGGGAATATAATATTAATATATGAAAGCAAGGAAATAATTGTGCTATTTTGTAAATTTATCGGCAACGGTTGAAGCGACATAGGATTCCGGTTTGATCAAAGCCTTATACCCACTTCCGACCACCATCCCGGTTACTTCTTTAATAATCGCGCTGGTCGGACCTTTTTCCCCAACATCTACATGGATCTCAACCCGAAAGTCTTCAATTAAATCTTCCTGATCAGCCAGGAAACCGGTCAATTTACTGGCAATCTCCAGACTTTTTGAGACCTCGAAAAAAATCCGCTGTTTCATACTGATCCGAATTTTTTCACTCTTTTTCCGGTAGAAAAACCGCCCACCCCTTCCCACCCGATAGATCACAATTGCTGTCACAAACATTATCTCTTCCTGTCCGGCTTGCGAATCGGTCCCCACCATCAATTTATACTGGTAATCCGGTTCCGCTTTAATAAATTTGTAGACAGTTTGGTAGGTCTGGTAAAGATCCATTGGGCCTTCACTCGGGTTAATAAATATCATGTTATTCACCATCACTTTGGGTTAATTTTGCTCAACTGCCATCAATTTCAGAATATCACTCAGCTGAGCAATTTCGGCAATCGAAAGATTTTCCCCACGGAGGGTTGGGCTAATTCCCCCGCGCGCTAATCCTTCCATGATCCCTTCCTTGCTTAGCCTGAAAAGGGTTGAATTGCTAAGGGCATTTTTAATATTTTTGCGCCGCTGTTGAAAAATTGCTTGAACCACCTTAAAGAAAAAAGCCTGATCACTTACTTTGACCGGTGGATTGCGATAGGGATAAAGGGAGATAATCGTTGAGTCGACCTGGGGTGGCGGGATAAAAACCGTCGGTGCAACATCAGCCACTATTTCAACTTTAGAGTGATACTGCACGGCAATACTCAGGGCCCCGTAATCTTTGCCACCCGGGGCAGCAGCCATTCTCGCCGCAACCTCCTTTTGAACTAACAAAGTAATTTGCTTAAATTTAAGACCTGACTCCAGCAGGTTCATGATGACCGGGGTAGTTATATAGTAAGGTAAATTAGCCATAACCTTCACGCTAACCTCCGCCAGTTGATGCTGAGCGAAAAAGTGCGGCCAGTCAATCGCTAAAACATCTTGATTAATAACCACCAGATTATGATACCCGGCTAATAAATCTGCTAAAACAGCGACCAATTTTTGATCCTTTTCAATCGCATATAGCTTTCCCGCAGGGATTCGGTTTAAGATCAACTCAGTCAAAGAACCGAGTCCCGGTCCAATTTCAATGACTGTGTCGGCAGCTTCTACTCCCCCGGCCGTAATTATTTTATGTAAAATATTCTGATCAATTAAAAAATTTTGACCCAGTCTTTTAGCCGGTCTAATCTGATACTCCCGGAGTATCTCTCTGGTTTTTCCGGCAATAGCTCGTTTTTTGTCCACACGATCACCTTTTTTTATTTTTTTCCCGATACCTTTTTATATTGTAACACACCAGCAAAAGTTAATCAAAAAAGTATATTATTGTCTTTACCGCAATATAAATATTATAGATCTGTTCCACTATCGTGGCACAAAACCACCCTTCCTTACATATATTATGATCGTATCAGTATTTAAACCGATGGAAGGAGGGAAACGGATCATGATTAAATTGCCAATCAACGCTGAACTGGAAGCCGAGTCGGGACTTAGCACTGCATATATACTCTTCTTAATCCTAATTTTACTTATTTTATCAAAAGATGTATTAGTTATGATCAAAAAGCAACAGGAGTTGATGAAAAAACAAGAGCAGCCGGACAAAAGGAAAAACAAAAGGGTCTATAGTACCTTGCCGGTCAAGGATAAAATAAAAAACCGGGAAAAGATGCGCGAAGGAAGGAACCAGCCCAAAGAGGAAAGCAGGGAAGGATAACCGGAGGAGATAAAAATGGATAATAATAAACTGATCAATGAACTGACCTCATTAATTCAGGAAAAAGGAAGTAGGTTCACTAATAATGAGTTATTTGGCTTGCTCAGCCTGGTTCTTTTAATAAAAGTATCCGAAATCTTTCATTCCGGCAGCGGGAGTATTCCGGCGTTAAAAGACAACAACAGCACCGATAATTTAGCTCCCCTAGGTAATCTGACCGGCTTATTAAATCAACTGCAAGGCAATAGCAAAGACGGTAATAGTATCCAGCAAATGCTCCCCATGTTAATGGGTATGCTCGGTGGTGGTGGCGGCGGTAGGAACAATAATCCGGACTTGACCGGTCTAATCAATATGCTAAATTCCCCTAAACCCCAGGATAATCAACGGGCACAAAATACAGCGGAAGAAAATAATAATCCGGAAAAAGAGGAAAATACTAAAAAAAAAGCTCTATAAAAGCTAAAAACCTTGATTGGCGTAAACTAAGATTGTAACCCTGCAGTATGCAGGGTTTTTATTTTTCAGTTGCTTGTTGGTCCCAGGTAAACTATTGTAATAATTTTCTCCGGATTAAAGCATACTTTAAATATAATAACCAAAGGAGAAGGTTATGGAAAAAAAATATAAGTTGATGATGGTGGCTTTTAGCGGAGTCCCCTTTATTATGGTGCTGGGAAATTCGATGCTCATACCCGAATTCCCACAAATCAAAGCTGCCCTTGACATTAACCAATTTCAAGTCGGTTTATTGATTACGGCTTTTTCTATTTCAGCCGGGATAGCGATCCCGTTTCTGGGATACCTTTCCGACCAGTTAGGGAGAATAAAAATCATTGTGCCGGCCCTGCTTTTATACGGACTGGGTGGCGTAGTCTCCGGTACTGCTGCTCTACTCAGCAAAGAACCCTATACTATCATGCTGGTAGGGCGGGTGATCCAGGGAATTGGTGCTGCCGGGACAGCTCCGATCGTGATGGCCCTGGTCGGAGATATCTTTCAGTCTGAGCAGCGCAGTGAAGCCCTGGGTATTATTGAATCAGCCAATGGGATCGGCAAAGTAGTCAGTCCGATCCTCGGTTCGGCGATCGGCATGCTCAGTTGGATTGCCCTCTTTTTTTCTTATGCCATTTTATCAGTACCCATCGCAGCCGGAGTCTGGTTTCTGGGAGAAGAAGGAAAAAAAATGAAGAAACAGGCTTTCCGGGAATATCTAGCCGAAATAAAAAATATTTTTCGCCAAAAGGGCTTTTCCCTTTCGATCACAATTTTATCCGGGATGCTGGTCCTTTTTATCCTTTTCGGCCTTTTATCATTTTTCTCCGATATCCTGGAGACAAAATATAATATTAAAGGACTGCTCAAAGGGCTAGTCATTGCTATCCCTATTTTATTTATGTCAACAACTTCGTACCTTAACGGTCATATGCTAAAAAAAACCAAAAAATATTACAAGGCTTCGGTCATCAGCGGCCAGGGCTTAATCCTGCTATCCTTGTTCATCCTATCTTATCTAGATTCCTTAACAATTTATCTTGTCTTTTTTTCACTATTGGGGATCGGTACCGGGCTGGTGTTACCCTCAATTAACACCCTGGTTACCAGCTCTTGTGCCAGTAATCAACGCGGTGTAATCACCTCACTGTATGGTAGTGCCCGTTTCATCGGTGTCGCGATCGGCCCCCCCGCTTTTACTTTTCTGGAGGAAATTAGCAAAAAAACAATGTATTTCACCAACAGTGGGATCATCCTGTTGGTACTTGTCCTGGCTATTTTTTTAATTAAGGAAGAAGGGATGACCCCTCAAGAAAGTAAGCAAAACTAACCTTGCTTCTTTTTAAACCTTGCACTCAGTTTATCTAAAAAAGTAAGGTAAGTAAAGCTGCTGATTGCCTGCTCCGGATGATAAAAGATTAACACCAGCAGCAAAAGCAGGCCGAAGAAGAGGGCTAATAGTAGCTTAACCATTGATCCGGGAGATAAAATCAAAGAATTTAAGCAGCAGAGCGGCGATCCCTGCTGCCATCAACGGTCCCACCGGTATCCCGCCGAAAATGACAATCCCGAGCAGTGAACCGATTATAATCCCGATAATCAACAGGGGTAGCTCGTTTAAGAGCTCTAAACCCATTCCATTAGCCTGGGTAGCCAGAATCCCGGCAATAATCGCTATAACACCACGGTAATCTGTTATTAAATCTTTCAACTCCTGCCAGCGAACCGGTTTGACCAGCAGCGGGGCCAGAATTGCCAGTAGCAAAAAGACTAAACCGATTTCAATTCCTTTTTTACTTAAGAATAACAAAAGCGGGTTAATCTTTAATTCCTTTAGGAGGATTAAGATCAAAGCAGCCAAAACTATTACCCTGGAGCGGGCTAAAAAGCCAAGTGTGATCAGACTGATCAGGAAAATACCGCTATTCACTTGATTACCTCCGGCCCTGGATTTAGCATTTTATTAAATTATATTAACTAATTAAATTATCTATGAATAATCTTTTTCAGGCCCCCATGCTCTTCCCCGACTCGGCCAGCGGCGTGAGCAAATTATCACTAAGGGTATTCGCAAAAGTATCCGCCCTAAGCCCTTGCCGTAGCGCTTCCAGGGCAATAACTTGATCAACTGCTATATTACCCAGGTTGACATTGGGTCCCAGGCGATTGATTAATGCTACCTGTTGTTTTTTCAGCGGGGTTTCCCAGATTAAATTTCCTTTAATCTCCTGACCGATGCTTAATATTCCTTCCAACATCACCCGATCGAGCTGACCATCATCCTGGTAAATACTAACCCCTTTCCCTGATTCCCGCCCTTCGATGATGACCAGTTCGGCTCCATTGCGCTGATCTTGTTCGATCTGTTCCTTTATTTCATCGACGGAAAGAGGGTTAGCCTGGTCTTTTTTTCCTACCTCGGTCAAAACCTTAAAACCAAGCGAATTGGCTTTATAAATCGCTTCCTGCCTTAATTTTTGCGGAAACTCCAGACTCCCGTTGGAGATCTCAATACTGGTGAAACCCAATTGCTTGGCCCGAAATAAGTAGTCATTTAGCTTTTTTTGGCTAAGGGCCACTTCAAAAAGGGTTCCGCCCGGGAAGACTTCTAGGCCATACTGCCGGGCCAAATTTATCTTTTCTTTTAAAATATGTAACGGGTAGACAAACGACGTACCAAAACTGAATTTTAAAAAATCAATATATTCACTACTGATCTCCAGTAAATCCTTGAGGGCATTAACACCCAATCCTTTATCCAGAACCATCGTTAAACCTTGCTTGCGCGGTTTCTTAAGTCGTCCGGTTATCGGATATTTTAAATCCATTTGCCAGCCGTTCCGGCAATCTTCAGCCATTTTACCACCTTCTTTGTTGAATTATTAACATCATATCTTATGTCACCGGACAACAAATTGTGCAGAAAAAGGGATTACCGATACTCGGCAATCCCTTTTTTGCGCTGATTAATATTTAGTTGGCTTTATTCCCTCGTTTCCCAATCTGCCAGAAATTGCTCAATCCCTTGCTCAGTTTTCGGGTGTTTAATCATTTTCTTGAAAACAGCATAGGGGATCGTCGCGATATCTGAACCACTCTTGGCCGCTTCCAGGACATGTTGAGGGTGGCGAATACTGGCGGTAATAATTTGGGTATCAAGTTCATACCAATTAAAAATATCGGCAATATCCCGGACCAATTCCATCCCATTATGTCCAATATCATCAAGACGACCGACAAAAGGGCTGACAAAGGTTGCCCCAGCCCGGGCCGCCATTAGAGCCTGACTGGCTGAAAAAACCAGGGTTACATTTGTCTTGATTCCCTCGGTCGACAATAGCTTGACTGCCGCTAATCCCTCCGCTGTCATCGGAATCTTGATTACGACATTTTCGGCAATTGCCGCCAACTTCCTGGCCTCCTTAACCATTCCTGCTGTCTCCAGGCTAATTACCTCAGCACTAATTGGGCCTGGGACCATCTCGGTAATCTTTTTAATTACATCTTCAAAATCAATCTTCCCCTCTTTAGCAATCAGGCTGGGGTTGGTAGTAACACCTGATAAAATACCCCAGTCTTTAATCTCATTGATCTCGTCCAGATTTGCTGTATCAATAAAAAACTCCATATCTTTTGGCCTCCTTTTGAGCATTGTATAAATTTCAATCAACTGACAATTAAGTGACATCTATATAGATATTATCACCCTGGTGTTAAGTATTAATTCAGACCCTTAGCGTGGTGATCACCCCCTTCCCGGAGCTAATAATATTTTATTTGCCTATATATTACCTTTAATGGAAAATATAGTACGTTGAACCAATCAAAACCTTCCTTTATAATAATAGGTGAACTAAGGCTTACTTATAACAGACCTTGAGGAAAGACCGTTGGCAATAAAAATAGATCCCGTATCAAGCACGAAAGGGTGAATTATAGTGAAACAGCTCAGAAAATATAAAAGGCTATTAGCACTAGCACTGGTCATTGTTTTATTAACACCATTCTTAATTATTTTGGCAACACCGATCGTTTACAGTAGTACCGATAATATCGAAAAGGCCCCCTGGTTAAAAGGGATTCTACTATTTATTCTATCTTTTATTATAAATAATTTTGTGGAAAAAAACAACTCCAATAGTATCGGTGACCCGATCATTGATCATGAGCCCCTGATCGATCCGGCTCCCCCGGCCGGGGATAAAGAGGTATTGGGATTCCATGTTAACTGGTTAACCCCGGATGCCGATTCCTATCAGTCACTTAAAGAGAATTGGAATTACATTGATATGATCGCCCCTTATTGGTATACTGTCAATCCGGACGGTTCCCTCGAAAACAGTTACGGCGGACACCAATATGAGGTAGATTCCTTTGCGGTAAACAGAGAGATCGAGGTCTTACCACTAATTACTAATAATCAGCAAAACAATATGATCCTGGTTGACCCGGCGATTCGAACCAAAGCAATTAATAATATTGTTGACCTGATCGTTAAATATAATTATGCCGGAGTAAATATTGATTTTGAATATATTCCGCCATGGACCAGGAACGGTTATACCGCATTTATTAAAGAACTCTCCGGCAAGCTGAAGCGAGAAGATAAACTGGTTACCGTCTCGGTCTTTCCAAAGATCGAAGTACCACTCGATTTGCAAGGGGCATATGACTATGCCGCTTTAAGTAATTATGTCGATAAGCTGGTAATGATGACTTATGACAAACACTGGGCCAGTGGCAGTCCCGGGCCAATTGCTCCGCTGCGGTGGGTGGAAGAAAATATCAAATATGCCCTGGAATATATCCCGGCTGAGCAACTACTATTGGGAATTGCTAATTATGGGTATGATTGGCCGGAAAATGGCCGAGGAAAAGATATCAGTGCTAAAAAGGCACTCCAATTAGCCCAGGAAAAGGGTGTAGAGGTAAAATGGCACGATACCTTCCAGACACCCTATTATTACTACTGGGACAGTGAAGGGACTAAACATGAAGTCTGGTTTGAGTCCAGCAACAGTTTAGCTTTCAAACTAGAGCTGGTTAACAAATATAACCTGAGTGGGGTCGCCGTCTGGCGGCTGGGTAATGAGACAGATAAATTTTGGGAGATGATTAAGGAAAAGTTAAGATAACCGAACCATTCCCCTTTTTAAAGCCACAATTACTGCCTGGGTCCGGTCGTTTACCACCAGTTTTTTCAGGATATTACTGACATGATTTTTAACGGTCTTTTCACTAATAAACAGCGTTTCGGCAATATTCCTGTTGCTCATCCCCTGGGCTAACAGCTCCAGGACTTCCTGCTCCCGGGAGCTAAGTTCTTCAACCTGACGACTGGCCACCGTTTCGGTCGAACAGTCTACATCAAGACCTGGGGGAAAGACTCTTTCCCCTTTAATTACCCTTTCAATCGAGGTCTTTAATTCTTCTGGCTTAATATCTTTAGCGATAAAACCCTCGGCTCCGGCCTTGACCACTTCATAAACATACTCCTCCCCATCATGAATGGTTAAAATCAGCACCTTGACTTTGCTACTGATTTCTTTAATCTTTCTGATTGTTGTGATGCCATCCATCCTGGGCATATTAAGATCCAGTAGGACCAGATCGGGAAGCTGATTTCTAACCAGATTGACCGTTTCCAATCCGTCGCCGGCCTCACCGATCACCTCAATATCGTCATACAATTCCAACAACTTACTGATCCCTTCCCGTACCAGGTCATGATCATCAGCAATTAGCACTTTTATTCTCTTCATCCTGCTCACCTCGTTTTATCGGTAAAATTATTTTAATAATCGTACCCTTCTTTGGTTCAGACTTAATCTTAAAACTCCCTCCTAACAGACTACATCTTTCCCCCATAAAGATCAGGCCATATTTGTCTTGTGAGACCTTTTCCGAATCAAAACCAATCCCGTCATCACTGATAATTAAATTTACCCTTTCTAAACCGAACTCCAGTCTGACTCTTCCCGCAGAAATTTGCGCATGTTTAAAAATATTGTTGAGGGCTTCCTGAATTAACCGAAAAATAGTGACCTCATATGTATTAGGCAGTCGCTTATTCGCCCCTTGCACACTAAAATCAATAAAAACCCCGGTTTGCTCTAAAAATTTATCAATATATCGCTTCAGAGTAGGAACCAGTCCCAGATCATCGAGTGACATCGGTCGCAGGTCATAAATAATCTTTCTGACATCCTGGATACTAAATCTAATCATACTCTTCAGCTGTTCCAACTCATTCCTGGCCTTAACGATATCCTTGTCGATCAGCTTTTGGGTTAATTCAATCCGAAAGACCAGATTGGCAATTGACTGGGCCGGTCCGTCATGAATTTCCCTGGCCAGTCGCTGTCGCTCTTCTTCCTGGGCCTGAATAATCTTAATTGCCAGCAGTTGTTTCTGTTTCAAGTCATCAAACTGATCGTTAAGACAACTCAGTTCACCCTTCAGGAACTCTTTCATCACACTTACTTTTGAAACCAGATTTTCCGCCTTTTCCACATTCCCCTGGACATTTAAGAGCCTTTTCTCCAGTTCAGTCCTTCGCCGTTTCAGCTGGTCTTCCTTCTCGCGGAGCACCGCAATCTCGACTGAAGTTTCCTCCGCCCGTTGATAGGCATTCTTAATATCTGATTCAGTATATTGATGAAAGTCTCGGCTAACCTCCATTAAACGAATCCTGGCCCGTTTATTAATAAAGATCAGACGATCGACACTATTAATTGTCTCCCCGATTTCTTCACCAATTAATTGGAGTTCACTTTTGATATTATCGTGTTCCTTCTGGGAAGACTCGGCAATATCAAACATATCTTTTTTACTCTCTTCCAGCACATCGATGGTCTTCTCCAGGACCTTTTCCAGTGATAGGTTGCTTTTCACCCTTTCCACCTCAATCTATTTTAATATTCTACAAAAAAACCAAAAAACCTTCTATATAACATATTATTTTAAAAATAGGTATTCTATCCTATTTTTTGCTTTCTTTGACCAAAGCCAGGAAAAGCTGATAAGCTGTCCGTTCTTCCGCCCACATTTCTTCAGGGTGCCATTGGATACCCAGAACAAAGCCCGGGCCCTTGTTTTCGATCGCTTCAATTATTCCGTCGCCGGATTTGGCAGCAACCCGAAAGTTGGGGGCCACCTCTTTAATCGCTTGATGATGTAAACTATTTACCCGGATCTTTTCCTTTTGGATGATCCGGTATAAGTTGGATGATTGATTGATCGTAACCTGATGGGTCGGATAAGCGCGGGGTGCATCCTGATAATGTTGATAAACCTTCTCCCCCCGGGAGGAAAGGTCCTGAATAAGACTACCCCCGGCCGCAACATTGAGCACCTGGAGGCCCTTACAAATACCAAGAGTAGGCACCTGCTGTTGATAGGCCAACTGGGCCAGCAAAATCTCAAAATGATCCCTTTCCGGATCAATCGCCCCCAACCCTGGTTCCGGTTCTTCTCCATATAAATAAGGGTCAAGATCTAATCCCCCGGTTAATAATAAACCATCCAACCGGGACAGGTAGAGCTGAATCAGCTCGCGGTCCGCACTGAACGGTATCAGCAACGGAAGCCCGCCGGCTGCCTGCACAGCCTGCACATAGACCTTTTTTAATTTATATTCACTAAATTGATTCTGTTGACTTGGTATAATCCCGATCACCGGTTTTTTCATGGTGGACTCCTCTTCCTATAAAATTTACCCCAGCATTTTCTTATCCAAAGTATTTATTCGCTAAAAATAACTTAAAATCCTGCAATTATAAAAAAAACCCGGGGTTAAAACCCCAGGGTTTTCAGGCAGCTAAACACCGATTTGCTCAAACAACTTAAGCTTCCGGATTATCAATATTTTCCTTGTTTCCTTTAATGCCGATTTTGACCCGTTGCAATGGTATATCTTTACCTGACCTGGCCAGAGCAGTTTCCACCGCTTTAACTATCCCGGAACAACAAGGAACTTCCATAAAGGCTACCGTGAGTCCGGTCAGGTCATTAGCACTGAAAATAGCGGTCAGCCGTTCGATATAGTACTCCAGATCATCAAGTTTAGGACATCCGACCACTACGCTTTTATTGCGCAAAAGATCCAGATGATAATCAGGATAGGTAAAGGGGACACAATCAGCCGTAATCAGCAACTCCTTACCATTAAAATAGGGCGCCTGCTCCGGAACCAGCATCAACTGAACCGGCCAATGGGTAAGTTGGGATTTAATCTTAATTTGAAGATCACCACCATTAACTGCTGTTAATTGCTGGTTTGCATCTGCCTCTTTTTGCTCAAAAACCATCATCCTGCTGCCGGGACAACCCCCGTGAGCAGCATGGTCTTTGGTTTGAGCCAGCAGGGCCAACCTTTTTTCCACCGCTTCCTGATCATATTCGGCGGCCTCTCTCTCCACAATCTTAATTGCCCCCTGGGGACATTCACTCAAACAATCCCCCAAACCATCACAAAATTTATCATCAATTACCCGGGCTTTACCATCAATTAGCTGAATAGCTCCCTCATGACATGCCGGAATACATAAACCACAACCATTACAGAGCTCTTCATTTATTTCGACAATCTTTCTTTTAATCATCTTAACACCCCTTTCTGCTAATATTATAACCCCGGCCTGAACTGCTGTCTGTGATTTTTGTCATAGAAAGGGATATTTTTTTATTTATCCTGAACCAACTTTGTTGGTTTTACCTTTTCTTCTTGATATTTCTTGCCTTTTTCTTCTCCCCTTAAGACCCTGAGGGCACCGGAGAGTAAATGTTTCATTTCTTCTGCCCCCGGGAAAACATAAACCGGGGCAATAAATGATACCCTTGCTTTAATTCCGTTGACCACATAACTGGAATGAGCCAGACCACCGGTTAAAAAAATGGCGGTCAGTTGGCCGGCCAGAACAGTAGCCATTGCTCCAATTTCTTTGGCAATCTGATAAATCATCCCCTGGTAAACATATTCAAAGAACTGCTCTCCGTTCGCAATTTTTTGTTCAATGGTCAGACCATCATTAGTTGACAGGTAAGCGCTTAAACCACCCCTGCCTAACAGGCGTTTCTTGAAATCCTCCAACCGGGGTTGCTGTTGATAAATATAATTAACCAGATCAACTACCGGTAGACTACCGGCCCTTTCCGGGGAATAGGGTCCGCCCTGATTAGCATTATTAACATCAATAATTTTCCCGCCGCGCAGGGCTGCTACCGAGATCCCACCTCCCAGGTGAACCCCCACTAGGTTTATTTCCGTTAGTTTTTCCTCTTTTATTTCCGCTACCTTTCTGGCGATTGCTTTAAGATTGAGGGCATGTGACTGGCACCTGCGGGGTAGTTCGGGTAGACCAGATAATCTGGCCAGTGGTTCAAACTCATCAACAGCCACCGGATCAACGGTTAAGGCCGATTTTTGATACTCTTTTCCCAAATTATAAGCAATGATCCCGGCCAGATTCGAAGCATGTTCAGCATTTTTACCCTGAGCAAGGTCGTCAACCATTGCCTGATCAATCCAGTAAGTACCACCCGTGATCGGATCTAGTCCGGCTCCGCCCCGGGCAACGAAACAATCAAAATCACTCAAGCGGTAACCGGCGGCATTAACCGCTTGAAGAATAAGGTTTTGCCGCCATTCCAGCTGGTCAATTATTTTCCGGAATTGCTCTAATTGACTGACCGGGTGTTTGATTAAATCAACCCAGACCTCTTCCTCCCCTTTAAAGATCGCTAATTTAGTCGATGTTGAACCAGGATTAAGAACTAAAAGTTGTTCCATGATCTCCTCTCCTTTGCTCAAAGCTACTATCTTAAAGGGCAGCTATTGCCGAGTTAACAGTTCACGGTAAGCATTATATAATTCCATGGTTATCCGGCCGGGTTGACCGGAACCAATCTTCTTTCCGTCAATGGCACATACCGGCATTACTTCGGTGGTTGTACCGGTTAAAAAGACCTGATCGGCAGCAAATAATCTATCCGGTGAGATCGATTCTTCCCTGGTCAGATAACCTAGTTTTGCCGCCAGTTCCAGGACGACCACTCTGGTGATCCCATTTAAGATATAGTTGGTCGCCGGCGGAGTAATAACGATCTCATCTTCAACCAGAAAAACATTACTACTGCTGCCGTCGGTGACAAAACCATCTCTGATCTGAATTGCCTCAAAAGCACCTTCTCGTTTGGCCTTCGTTTTGGCCAGTACATTAGGTAAAAGGGAGATTGCCTTGATATGACAGCGGGACCACCGCTCATCAGGTACAGTAATTACCTTGACCCCTTTTTGAAAATATTCGGCCGGATTCCCGGCTAATCGGCTGACCATCATTAAAACATTGGGCTTGAGACCGTCCGAATAGGCATGGTTGCGGGTTTCCGTACCCCGAGTGACCTGGATATAGAGCTTAGCTTTCGGATAACCGCTCCCTTCCAACAATTTAACGGCCGCTTCCTGTAAACCCTTGTAATCGTCCAGCAGGATATCCAGACCCAGCGCGCTCCTTTCCAACCGCGCAAAATGTTCTTCCAGTTTAAATAGTCCACCTTCTTCCGCAACGATCACTTCATAGACCCCGTCGGCAAAAAGATACCCCCGATCTTCCGGGTCAATATATACCTCACCCTTTTCCTTAAATTGCCCATTATAGTAAATTAAATTACTCATTAGTCTTTCCCCCTTATCTTCAAATTTTACTTGCTATATATATTCGCTCCCGACCCCTTTTTTTCCTGCCTGTTTATTCAGGATAGTCTCTCCATTACTTCTTGCGGGGTTAATCCCTTTTGCCAAAAATCCAACCAGACCGGGATTACTGTCTCCTGCCAGAACTCTCTGTTGTCAGGTGTAATTTCCAGCATTCGCTTAAATGCGGTCGGTGGGAAAGGGTACCCATCCTGGGTCAAAGGCCGGCCAAGCTTTAGTTCTTCTGCTAAGCGACAACCATGGTTTTGGGCTAATATTCTGGCCACCTCAAGCACCGCTCTGGTATGGTCGTCACCCTGATATTTTTTTTGCCGAAATATATTCAGGGTATAAACTTCAACCAGCTGATCGAGATATACCTTATTATATTGTGCTTTTCCTTGCTCAAATAAAAACCTCTCCAGAAAGGGATTAACCGGACCAATTAAGACCCTTTGCTCACTAAAAAAAGACTTTAAAAAAAGGTCTTCCATCGTCGTTGAGGGAACAGCAAAAATCTGTTTTTGCCGTAATTGATGGAGCCAGACAAAGACCTGCTCAAATTTACTATAAGTAGGTCCGGATAATTTCCCGTTCTCATCGACCAATTTATTCAGTCCCTTCAAGCTTAACAGTTGTTTTAAAAGGGTGGGATCAGCAAAATTTAAGACCAGGCTTTCTTTTGGTAAATGGGCAGTCCGCTCAAAAAAATCACCTTGTTCCGGCAAGGAAATAGCACCATTTGCCAGCCAGAACTGCCGGTGAATCAGCACAGGCCAACCCCAGATCGTCCCCTTCCTCCCCCGGTTTTGCTCCCAAACATAAATTCCCGCTAGCTCCTCCTTGCTGAGAAATGATTCGAGCGGTAACTGCCACTTCCGATCATGTAAGGAGTCATTCTCCAGGTTGAGATAAATATCGGGTGCTTCCCCTGTGCTGAATGCCTCTTTTAGGATTAACGGCCCCTCCCGAAAGCTGATCTCCCTGATTACTAACTGAATATTAGGGAAAATTTGCGCAACATTCCGGGCCAGCTCCCGGAAAAACTCTTTTTCTTCCTCCCCTTCGATATTCCGAAAAAAGGGGTAATACCAGATCCTGACCTGGTATTTCCTGGTCGGTGATACCGGGACCTTAGGGTTGACCGAAAACTCCCTTTTGATTAAATAACGATATAAATAGGGGAAAGTATAATAGTGATTGACCAGTCCGACCATAATTCCGGAGACCAGAAAGATGGTGACAATAATAAAAATACCATACCGCCTTTTCACAGCTAAACCCCCTCCTTAATCTTTGGGTAAATCTAATAAAAAAAGGACATTCCAGTCAACAATCCCGTCTACTTTCAGGCGAAACTGGCTTTCCAGTTCCTGAACGGCCTGTACGGTGGTCGGGCCATAGCGGGCATCCCGGTAACCGGGGTCAAAACCTTGTTGCTGCAAATTATCCTGTAATTGCATTACACTCAGTCCGGACTGACCCGGTCTCAACTCTCTATTTACACTGATCGGCAGCCTCTCCCCGATAATATCTACCCGGGTCTTTACCGGTACCCAATCAAAGAGTTGCTCGATATGGCGGTTATACATTCTGACACAGCCTTGACTGGCCGCCTGCCCGATCGACCAGGGTTTATTGGTCCCATGAATCCCAAAAATACCCCAGGGAACATTTAAACCAAGCCAGCGTGTACCAAAACCACCACCCCAATCCTTACTCTTACCAATAATCGCCCACTCCCCCACCGGTGTTTTGCTGCTTACCTTGCCGACCGAGACCGGATAGGTTTGATAAATCTCCCCGTCATTATAAAGGGTGAGGATTCTTTTATAAAGATCAACAACGATCTTTAATTGGCCCTCCGGCGGCTGCTTTTTTTGGGCAGTAGCAACCGGAAATAGTCCATCCCCCAGCAGTTCCCATGTCTGGGCATCAACCACCCCATTCGGTTCCAACTGCTGTCTGACCTGATATTCAGCTACCGCCCTGGCTACCTCCAGGTCATAAACACCATCCGTTCTCCCCCGGTAAATATTTAAGTCCTTCAGCCTTGACTGGAGGAGAAATACATCCTCTCCCTCCATGCGCGGTGTCTGCAAAAGTAAAATCCTGTTTTCCTGGCATTGACAGGGCAAAATCGCTTCGATCCGCCAACTGGCTAAAAAGATTAGCCCCAGCAGATAGATAATCAATCGATAATTATTGTTTTTCATTTAATCACCCTATTTAATCTTACTTAAGGCAATCATCAAATATTCACTCTAATCATCACAAAACAAATACCCCTGATACCTTTAGTCTTAAGACTAAAGGTATCAGGGGTATTAGTAGTATCATCCCCTAAATACGGTAGAGCTTGCCGGCGTTTTCACTGGTAATCGCTGCTACCTCTTCGAGAGTAATACCTTTAATCAACGCAATCTGCTCAGCCACCAATTTAACATAAGCCGGTTCATTGCGTTTGCCGCGGTGTGGATGGGGAGTCAGATAAGGACAATCCGTCTCGATTAAAATCCGTTCCAGTGGTACAGTTTTAACCACATTCCTTAATTCAACAGCATTATTAAAGGTAATTACCCCGCCAAAAGCCAGGAAAAATCCTAAAGCCAGGCAGTTTTTGGCCATAGCCAGACTACCGCTAAAACAGTGCATGATCCCCCGCAAATTACTACTACCGGCTTCCCGTAAAATCCTTAGCGTATCCTGTTCCGCCTCCCGGCTATGAATGACAACCGGTAAATCGACCGCTAAAGCTAGTTGCAGCTGTTTTCGGAAAGCCTCTCGCTGAATATCACGGGGAGAATGTTCATAATGGTAGTCCAATCCAATCTCACCAACCGCCACTACCTTCTTCTCTTTGACCAACTCAGCCAGTTTTTCCAAAACTCCCTGGTCCAGGTCTTTAGCGTCATGGGGATGGATCCCCACTGTTGCGTAAATATGCTGATATTGCTTACTCAGTTCGATTGAGTCAATACTTGATCTTAGATTAGAGCCAACATTTACTATATATTGTACTCCTGCCTTTTCCGCCCGCCTGAGTACTTCCGCCCGGTCCTTTTTGAAATGGGGGAAATCCAGGTGGGTATGGGTATCAATTAATCGCATACTATCACCCTTGTTCATTAAAGTATCTACAAACCAACAAAATCAATGATCCGTCTTTTACTGATCAGCACCTGATGCTGAGCTGTCTCCCGATCTATCTCCGCCTGCTTTTCCCGCAGAATTTGCTGCTGATACTGCTGTTCGGTAATAATCCCCTCTTTTAGTTGTTCGGCAGCCAGCTCTAATTCCAGCTCCGCTTTCTCCAGAGCCAGTCTTTTCCCGTCCAGGTTTAGTAAGTTAAGTGCCAATTGATTCTGCAAACCCTTTAGCTCGCTCCTGAGCTGCTGGAGTAATTGTTGCCGTTCAAGCTGTAACGATTCCAGCTCAGCTAATTGCTCGGCCAGGGCAATTTCCTGTCTTCCGCTGTCAAAGATATTATAGATTACCCCCAGCCCGATGACCCATTCATCATCAGTTCCGGGATTATGTTTATAATTACCGACTGCGTTTAATTGCGGTTTCCCTTCGGCCTTTTGCCATTTTAGCTCCCGCTCCTGGAAGGCGAATTTCCTTTTTAAAGCCCTTAAGCGGGTATTGTCGTTCACAACTAATTCCATTAACCCGTCCAGGTCTTGATAATTTAGATCACCGGCCGGTAGTTGATCAATATATTTTTCGGCATCAACCAGCTTCAATTGCCCCTCGTCCAGACCCAGGGCCTGGGCAAAGCCGGAGCTGGCCTGCTCTTCTTTGCTGCGGGCATCTTTTAAAGCGATCTCCGCCTCTTTCAATTCGATCTGGGCGGCTAACAGCTGGGTTTTACCGGCCTCACCAATATTGTACTGCTCCAGCACCTGTTCCGCCTTAGCTTCAACCAGCCGATAATTTTGCGCCAGTAGCTGTTGACTCTTTTTTAAGGAATCAAGCTTAAAATACAGCTCCAACCAGTCAATTTCCCTGGTTTTTAATAAAGCTGCCCGCTGTATTTGGGCAATCTTCCATTCATTTTCCAGACGATAATACTTTTTCTCCTCTTCCGACGGCAAAAGCGGATAAAGCCGTTGCGATAGATCCAGGCTATAATCATACTTCTCCTCAAAATTTTCAAACTTAAAGGGCTGTACTTCGGTTATTGACAGATTAGATTTAATATTTAAACCAAATAAATAGGTCTTTTTACTTTGCAGCGATAGTGAGAGCTGGCCTCCTTCTTCCTTCAGCTTATTGTCGACCGGATAATAAGTCTGCATTAAACCCTTGATCTCATCCCTTTTCCCATAACTCGTTTGGCCGCTAAAATCGACCTGCCAATCCAGACTGCTCATAAGCTGGGCCAACCCTCTTTCCAGCGTTAACAGTTCCTCTTTTAACTCCCTTAACTCTGGATTGTTCTCCCGGCCCCTTTGAAAGGCTTCTGTTAAACTGATTTCTTCCGCCTGTGCTGCTGTTCCGAGCAAAGAGGCCAGGACAGCAATTAAAGACAACAGTTGCCAAATTTTATAATTTTTTCTGTACATCAATAACCACCTCGAGTTCTATCCCCATCGTCTCTTTTAGTTGTAGTTGGCTGATATAGTAATTGATTATTGCCGCTAAATGGGCTTTCTCCGCTTTCAATAAACTTACTCTGCCCTCCAATAAGTCATTTTTGGTCACCAGACCGGCGGTCTCCTGTTCCCTAATTATCTTTAGATTCTCCAGGGCTTGCCTTTTAGCCTTGCGGGTAATATCCATATTTTTGATCGCCTGCTTATAGCGGTAATAATTTTTCTGGATAGCAGTCTCCAATTTCTGTTTTTCCAAAACTAAATTAAAATTAGCCAGTTCCAGGTCATTTGCCAATTTTTTTAGCTCTAATTTAGGGGTATCGGCTACGCTGGCCCGGTTTAAATTGGCCGAAGCAAGGGTAATCTGCCGCTCTCGAATTCCCATTAAGGCATTATTCTCCAGGGCTAGCTCAAAACTACTCCCTTCTTCTGCCTCCCAGATCATTGGTTCCTCTAAATCCGGCAGCACAATTTCCTCTTCCGGCTCTAAACAGATCGCCATCCTTAGTTCCTTTAACTGTTGTTGCAGATCATCGAGGGCTTTCTCCAGGGCTACTAAGGCCTTCTGATATTCCCGCTGTTGCTCAAAAAGCTCCAGCAATCCCCTGTAACCAACTTCAACCTGGGCTTCAACCCCCTGTAATTTTCTCTTTTGCAGTTCCACTTCTTCTTCGGAAATGGCAATCTCCCTGTCCAATTGGATCAGCTGCAAAAACTGACCGATGGTTTCGATTATTACCTTGTTTTTAATCTGACGATAATTTTCTCTGGCCTTAATGATGGCCAGCTCTCCCTGTAGTTCAACCACCCGGGAGGCGGTGGCCAGATTACTTAATTTATTTTTTTGATAATCAAGCTCAGCATTTGCTAACTCCAATCCGGCCATAGCCAGTTCGATGTTCTCCTGCTGGGACAGTTCGATCGCCCGGTTAATATCGATTAAGGTTTCTTCGGCCATGGCCATCCCATTTAATAATAAAACCAAAACTAAACTCACTCCCCAATAATTTTTCACCCTTGACACCAGATCATCTCCTTTATTTATCTTATTAAGCCAGCCGGGCTTACTCATAACGGAGGGCTTCGATCGGATCCAGTTTGGACGCTTTATAGGCCGGATAAAAACCAAAGATCAAACCGATCAATACAGTCACTCCAAAGGAAAGGGCAATCGCCCACAGCGGGATGCTCCCCTGCCACCACTGAAAAACATTAGCTAAAATCAGGTTAAGGAGCATCGCCAGCCCGGTCCCGGTTATTATACCCAATAGTCCTCCCCCGATTGTTAAAAAGACCGCTTCCAGCAAAAATTGCTGCTGGATATCGTAACTACCGGCTCCAATAGCCATTCTGATCCCGATCTCGCGGGTCCGTTCTTTAACCGTAACCAGCATTATGTTCATCACACCAATTCCCCCGACTAATAGAGAAATAGCGGCAATTCCGGCCAATAGGTAAGTTAACACAACAATAACTTGATTATACACATCAAAATGACTCTCGATTCCGACAGTTAAAAAACGGCTTTTGCCCCTTACGGTTCCATATTTTTGGTTTAATAGATAGTTGACCTGGTCAATGACATCTGTTTCGGTGGCATCAGCAGTGTATTTCAACAAAAAAAGATCAACATTTCTGGCTTCCGAGCGAAAAAACTCCTGATAACAGCTCTGCGGGATTAAAACTACCTGATTGGGCAAGGCGATGGTGGCGTTAGAAATCCCCAGGATTCCGACAATCACGACCTTATGACCGTCCAGCACGATCTCCTGGCCAATCATTTTAATATAATCTTCATGGTCAATTAGTCTCTCCAGGACCTGTCGTCCCACCACCGCCACCCTGGCCCGATTTTTCAGATCAAGTTCGCTAATATCCCGACCATATTCCAGTTTTAAATTAGCTAAATCCAGGCCCCCGGGTAAAACCCCGGCGATCCAGTTATTTGTTTCCTGGTCCTGATATTTAATCGTTTTATAGCTCCGATAATACGGCATGGCAGTAGTCAGCCCAAGCACAGACTCTCCCAGGTAGGCCTGGTCCTCAGTAGATAATCGACCCCGGTCCCGGTAAGCCAGGTCCCAATTGGGTGAAATAAAAATCTGTCGGTTCATTAAACCCTCAAACTGCCCGCTGACTGCCTGCTGTGTCCCTGAACCCAGCGAGACCATCAGAATAACCGAGGCCACCCCGATAATAATCCCCAAGAGGGTTAGAAATGTCCGAAATTTATTACTAGTAATCCCGAATATAGCCAGTTTAAGCCGATCAAAAAAGTTCATCTTAATCTCCCCCTCACGATAACAACCTACTCATAATGCAGAGCTTTAATCGGGTCCATTTTGGCTGCCTTCAGGGCCGGGTAAATGCCGAAAAATAAACCCACTCCACTGGTAAATATAATTGATAAAAATACGGCCCAGGTTGGTACTGTTCCCTTAAAAACAATGAAATTATTGGCAAATTTTAAAGCGGCATTACTCCCCAGATAACCGCCGATAATCCCCAGGACCCCGCCCAGCAGACAGAGGATGATTGCTTCAATAATAAACTGGGTCATAATATCACTCCGGGTAGCCCCGAGGGCTTTTCTTAAACCGATCTCTTTGGTCCGTTCAGTCACGATTACCAACATAATATTCATCACCCCAATACCGGCGACCAGTAAGGTGATACTGGCTACTCCGCCTAATAGCACCATCAATACTATTTTTAAAATAGAGACCATTTCCAGACCACTTGACATATCGTAAGCCTGGAAACGAGATTCGCCGTCAGCCGCCAGACCGTGTCGTTCATTCAGTAACTCGATCACCCGTTGCAGCATATAACCCATCTCGGAGCGGTCCTTTACTCGGAGCAGCAGGTAAAAATAGTTTTGTCCGTAAAACCTTTCTGCGGTGGAGATCGGAATAAACCCTCTGGTATTATTAACCGAAGCAGGGAAAACCGGTGATTGGTAATCCTCGGCCAGGACCCCGACTACCGTAAAAGTAGCTCCATGAATTTTTATTTTCTGATTCAGCGGGTCTTGATTGTTAAACAATTCTTTCGCGGTTTCATAACCCAGGACAATCACCTGAGTCCGCTGCTCATAATCGAGCTGACTTAAAAACCGGCCCCGGGCCAACTCTATTTCATAAATCCGTTGAAATGAAGGGGTAGTCGTAATCAGACGGCAATTATACTCATTCCCCTTGTATTGCAAAGTCTGACTATACTGAAGCATTGGGGCCAGGGCCCTGATCCGATCGCCGGCTTTGCTTTCAATATTTTGCAGGTCGGCCAGAGTCATTATCCCCATCGGGCGTCTTGTTGACGGATTCCAGCGCGCCCAGACCTGCATCATATCGACCGGGGTAATCCGTTCCACTTCACCCAAAATAAACTGTTCTGCCCCCTGAACTACAAAGATAATCACAATAACCGCTGCAATCCCGATTATAATTCCGATCAACGTTAAAATGGTCCGCACTTTATTATGAAAAATTTCGCTAAAAGCCATTCGGCCATATTCAGCCAGTTTCACCACAGTCACCCCCGTTGGCCGTCAGTTCTTCCCTCACGATCCTGCCGTCCTGAAAATAAACGATCCGGTGGGCCTGACTGGCAACTTTTTGATCATGGGTTACCATTACAATGGTAATACCCTGCTGATTTAAGCCGGCTAAGATCTTTAAGATCTCTTCTCCTGATTTGGAATCAAGATTACCGGTCGGCTCATCGGCCAGGATGATCTGGGGTTGATTGACCAGGGCCCGGGCAATCGCTACCCGCTGTCGTTGACCGCCGGACAGCTCAGCCGGTTTATGCTGTATACGATCGTCCAATCCTACCGCCGCCAGCGCCTGTTTGGCCAGCTGATCGCGTTTTTTTCGGGCAATCCCTTTATAGATCATCGGTTGTTCCACATTCCTTAGCGCGGTCAGCCGGGCTAAAAGATTATATGTTTGAAAGATAAAGCCTACTTTTAAATTTCTGATTTTGGCCAGTTCCTGCTCAGACATCTTGCTAACATCGGTCTGATCGAGAATATAAATCCCCTCGGTCGGTCGATCCAGACAACCAAGGATATTCATCAGGGTCGATTTACCGGAACCAGACGGGCCCATTATCGCAACAAATTCCCCTGTTTTAACCTGAAATGAGATATGATCAAGGGCCTTAACCGCGATCTCACCCTTTCCATAAATCTTACTCAGCTTCTTGACCTCAATCATCTGAATCACCTTCTTTGATCTGGCTTTGTGTTTGCTGCCTACTTACTGTCCGCATCGTTTACCGGGCTCCCGTCCTCTAGATTATGGAGAGTGGAAAAGGGACCGACAATAATCCTTGCACCGACTTCAATCCCGATTACTTCAACCTGACTGATATTCTTTAAACCGATCTCGACTATTCTTTTCTCGGCCTTTCCGTCAGCAACAATATAAACAAATTTTTCCTCTTGGCCGAGGAGGGCCATTGTCGGTACGACGATGGTCTCTTCCCGGTGATTGGTAATAACCTCAGTAGTAACAAACATCCCCGGTTTCAAAAGACCCTGCCCCTCGTTGATAACAATCTCGGTCCGGTATTTGTTAATATTCCCTACCTTAGTTCCAACCGGGGCAATAAAAGAAACCCGGCCCTTCAGCTCCCCGGTAAAGGCATCACTGCTGATTACCGCCTCCTGTCCTACTTCGACCTGGTTGATGTTTATTTCATCGACAAATGCCTCGACAATTAAGTTATTCAAGTCGGCTATTTTACAAACCGATACCCCCTCCAAAACCTTATCGCCGTCTTTCAGCTCAAGTTGAATAACCGTTCCGGCGATCGGCGAATATGTAGTCAACCGGGCCAGATCCCTTTCAATATCCTGGATCTGTTTTTCCGTCTTCCGGAGCTCGATCCGGGATAGTTCAAGATCGCTTTGGCTAATTTTCTCTTTCTCAATCGTCGCCTTCAAATATTCCATTTGGTTTTTGGCATTATCAACCCTCAACTGGGCCAGATTGAGTGCATTGGGAATAGTTCTTTCCACCAGCAGTCTTAAATTTTCCTCAACCTGTTCCTGGCTGCGCAGGGCCTTATTATAAGCATCTTCAGCCTCCTGTAGTTTGCTATAGGGAATAGCTTGGTGATTATATAAATATTTATTCTTATCCAGTTGCTCTTTAGCATTAGCCAGGGCTTCCGTGCTCTCGGTCACCCGGTTTTCTGTTTCTTTCTTTTGATCTTCCAGGGTAATCCTGTCTTTTTCCTGACTGGTAACAGCGATCGCCAGCTGTTGTTCCGTCTCCTCGATCTTGAGACGATTTAAGTAATCCTGGCGGTTATAGGTATCAAGGAGTGTTTGATAATTACCGCGGGCTTTTTCCAGTGTTAAGCGGGTATTTTCCAATAGATCCAATAGGGGCTCATCATCCAGACTAAAGATGGCCTCCCCCGCCCGCACAGTTTGCCCGTTTTCTACCAGGACTTCCCGGATAATTCCGGCCAGACGTGCTTTAATGGTCGCTTCATCTTCAACGATCACACTACCGTCCGCATCAACAGCAGTGGTGATGCTTTCCAGTTTAGCCTCAACCGTTTTAACCAGGGTCATTGCAGTCATCACATCTTCGGCGGAGCGTTTACTGATCAAAAAATAACCCCCACCCAAAACAACTACTATTAAAACAACAATTAATATTTTTTTCCACATATCCATCTCCCCTTTTTCACTGTCAATAACAATATACCAAATTACTAATAAAAGATAAAGAAAAAAATAAGCACAGTGACCAGTTAAATCTGCGCCGACTGCTAGATCAATTAATATAGTGCACTATCTTTCTAGTACACTATTATAATGCTTGCAGTCTGTTTTGTCAACCATTTTCAGCAAGTTTTTATTGCCAATAATCACTTTACCATATTATCCTATGACCAGGGTGTCGAATTAATGCTATATATTTTGAATTTTCTAATTTATTATTTTATGCTGATGCCCTGCCCATCAAGACAGAGCTAGTCAGCTTATTAGCATAATAAATCCGGGTGAGCCGGCGTGGACAGTTTAATTTACGGCTCTGGTCTTCTCAACTAATCGGCAAAAAGCTTGAGCTCGCTCGGTTAAGGCCTGATAATCTTCACCGGCAATTAACTCTTGCGCCAACAATCCGCCCCCCACACCTAAGGCAATAGCCCCGGCTTCAAGGTAAGAAGCAGCATTAGCCAGACTAATTCCCCCGGTCGGGATCATCCTTATTTGCGGCAACGGGGCCTGCACACTTTTCAGAAAAACCGGTCCGACCACATTGGCCGGGAAAATTTTAACCAGATCCGCTCCGGCCTCCCAGGCCGTTACCATCTCGGTTGGGGTCATCACCCCGGGCATAACCAGCTTTCCATAGCGATTAGCTATCGTGATTACCTCCGGATTGAGACTGGGGGAGAAAATAAACTCCGCTCCGGCCAGAATAGCCGACCGGGCACTTTCCGGATCGAGAACAGTACCGGCACCAATCACCACATCGGTATCGGCTACCAGGGCCTTTACTTCTTCGATCATCTTTAATGGTTTCGGACTATTCATCGTTACCTCCAGGGCTTTTATTCCCCCGGCGACCAGGGCCTTAGCAATCTTGGCCATTTTGGCTGGTTCCATCCCCCGGATAACGGCAACAATACCGGTCTCTTCGATCAGTTGGAGTACCTTGATTTTTTCCATCATTTTAACACCTCTGCTTTCGATAGTTTAATCAACCTATCGGCCGATCTCCTCGGCCTGCCCTAAAAACACCTGTAATTCATCCCAGGTCGGTAACCCCTCAATATCTCCTTTAACAGTCAAGGCAAAAGCACCGACCGCATTGGCCAGTTGAACCGACTCAACCAGGCTATAACCCTTTAATAAACCGGTTACAAAACCGGCGGCAAAGCCGTCACCGGCCCCGATTGGATCGACAATCCGTTCGACCGGATATCCGGCGACCTTTTCCCGACTATCCGGAGTAGCAACGACCGCTCCTTCGGCCCCGGTTTTCATTACTACAACAGCCGGACCCAGTTTTAAAAACTCGTCCAGTATTTCATCTTGCTCTTCTTTTTGAAAGAGAAGCTGTCCTTCACTTAAACCGGGTAGGACAATATCTACGCTGCGACATAGATCGAGAATTACCCTTCTCATCTCCTGACGCGGCCACAGTTTTAATCTGAGATTAGGATCAAAAGTAACCTGCAAACCATTGGCCCGGGCAATCTTGATCGCATGATATACTGCCTCCCGGCAGCTCGAACTCAGGGCCGGCGTGATTCCGGTTATATGTAAATATTTGGCCTGGCTAAGATACTCCTCATCCAGGTCGGCCGGCGATAAGCGGCTGGCGGCGGAATTTTTCCGGTAGTAATAGACCTTGCTTTCCCCTAAGTCCTTTCTCTCTTTAATCATTAAACCGGTCGGATATTCCGGATCTCTTTTTACCCTGGATACATCTACTCCCTCCCCCCGGATTAAGGCTTCCATATAATCACCGAGACTATCATTTCCTAATCTGCTAATCCAACCTGCTCTGATCCCTAAATGGGCCAGGCCAATTGCAAAATTCGATTCGGCCCCACCGATCTGTTTAGTGAATTGATTCACATATTTTAAAGAACCGCTTTCCCCCGGATTAAATAAAATCATGGTCTCGCCAAATGTAACTACTTCTACCGTCATTTGCACCATCCCCTTCTAAGATACTTGGTTCCAGACACTTTGATTAACCAGATAAGCCGGTTTTTTACCGAGCAAAACATCGGCTACCCCTTGGGCTGCTTTGGTCTGGAGTTCGATCTGGGCCTCTTCGGAATACCAACCGACATGGGGGGTAATAATTGTATTATCCAGCTGCAACAGCGGGTTATCCTGATTAATCGGCTCTTTTTCCGTAACATCCAGGGCGGCCCCGGCCAAATCTCCCCTCCTTAAGGCATTGATTAATGCTTTTTCCGCAATAACTGCCCCCCGGGCAGTATTAATCAAATATGCCGATCTTTTCATCATTTTAAACTCTTCTTCAGCCAGTAAATACCTGGTTTTTTCATTCAAGGGGAGATGGACGGAGACAAAATCTGCTCGCTTTAACACTTGTTCCAGTTGGAGCAGTTCTACTCCTAATTGCTCAGCCAGTTGCTGCTCAACATACGGGTCATAGGCAATTACTTCCAAGCCAAGCGCTACCGCCTTGGCCGCCAGATTACGCGGAATTTTACCAAAGCCGAGCAGTCCGAGTTTCTTCCCTTTTAATCGATAAATGGGTTGAGCAATCTGATAGTCCCAATTCCCTTTTTTAAGGTAATTGTTCAGCAAAATGGTCTTCCGGGCACAGGCCAGCAATAAGGACAGGGTCTGGTCAGCTACCTCGTCTTCACAGTAATCCGGCACATTAACTACACAAACACCATGCTCGGTAGCTGCTTCCAGGTCGATTACATCAACCCCTACCCCGTAACGGGCAACAGCTTTCAACTCCGGTCGGGCGCTAAAGACCTGGCGACTGATCGGGGCATACTGAACGAGCAGGGCATCAACTCCCCGGGCGGCGGTAATCACTTCTTCCTCAGTCCTGCATTGGGCTTTCAACAGCTCACCGTCAATCGCTTTAATTATTCTTTCTTCATACTCCAGGGTCTGATATTCATAATCTGTCACTAATACTTTAAATTTAGCCATTAACTTACCTCCTTCTTTACCATTCGGCAATCGTCCCATCTTGATGATACCAGAGCGGATTTTTCCAATTATGTCCTTTCCCGGCCATCTTCAGTACATATTCTTTATTGATCTCGATCCCTAATCCTGGTCCCTGCGGAATCTTGACATAACCGTCCTGGTAAGCAAATACCGTTTGATCGACCAAATAGTCCAACAGCTCACTACCCTGATGATAATGTAATCCCAAACTTTGTTCCTGAATAACGGCATTATGGGCAGTTGCATCTACCTGCAAACAGGCGGCCAGCGCAATCGGTCCTAAAGGGCAGTGAAATGCTACTGCTATATCATAAGCCTCAGCCATTGCGGCAATCTTTTTGCACTCGGTTATCCCCCCGGCATGAGAAAGATCCGGCTGGATCAGATCAACATAACCGGCACTAAGTAAATTTTTAAAATCCCAGCGGGAATACATCCTTTCCCCGGTCGCAATCGGAATAGGGGTTAATCTCGCTAAATCTTTCAGGTATTGATTGTTTTCCGGCAAAAAAGGTTCTTCAATAAACATCGGCCGGTAAGGTTCCAGTGCTTTAACCAGCGTCTTAGCCATCGGTTTATGGACTCGTCCGTGGAAATCGACCCCGATCCCGATCTCCTGACCGACTGCTTCCCTGATCCGAGCAATTCTGGCGATCACCTGCTCAATCTTGGCATATGAATCAATATATTGTAACTCGGCTGTAGCATTCATTTTGACGGCAGTAAAACCGGCTGCTACCCTTTCTTGAGCAGCCTGGCCGACATCACTCGGTCGATCTCCACCAATCCAGGAATAAACTCGAATAGAATCACGACAGCTTCCACCCAACAGCTGGTATACAGGGGCATTAAAATACTTCCCCTTAATATCCCAAAGAGCCTGGTCAATACCGGCAATCGCACTCATTAAGATCGGACCGCCGCGGTAAAATCCACCCCGGTATAAAACCTGCCAGTGCTTTTCAATCTTTAGCGGGTCCTGGCCAATTAAGTAACTACTTAATTCCTGCACCGCAGCTTTGACAGTTGCCGCCCTTCCTTCAACTATCGGCTCACCCCAGCCACTAATTCCCTGGTCGGTTTCAATCTCTAAAAACAGCCAGCGGGGAGGTACCAGGTAAGACTGCAAATTGATAATCTTCATCAAATCACCTTTCTCAGTTATGATACAACAATTTTTCTCCTTTATTCAACCAGCGGGAGCATTTCACCGGCATTAAGCAACACAATCACTGAAGAATGGAGGCCTTTTTGCGCCAGGGCGTAAGTCAAGGCCTGGTCAACCGTGTCAGCCGGTATAAAGCCGATTTTTTTAATGGTTTGCTCCGGTATTCCGGGTGAAACCATGATCCCGCTCCCTTTTTCCTTAATCACCCGACCGACATGTACTAAATGGGCGGCAACACTTAACTCCGTTAATTGACCCGAACTAATTAAAGTCTTAACTCTCGCCAACGAACTATACCCATATTTCTCTACTTCGGGGTGGGTAGTAGCAATCCCTTCCGGACAGGGAGTAACCAGGATCACCACTCCCCCTTTTTTTAAGACCAATTCAGCGGTATAAATACCTTTAGCCGCTTGCCACAATTCGAGGTCAGCCGGATAAGAATCAGTGATCACAATATCGGCTTGCGGAATCTTGACCCCGTAAACTTCCCGGGCCAGCTCACAACCGGCCCGGTGGGCAGCGATGAAATCCCCGGCAAAAACACCGATAATCTGCCCGGCCGAGTTCTGGACCACATTAACGATATAGTCTAAGCCGATCAGCCTGGCTGCCTGATCGATCTCTTCCCGGACCGGATTATCGCGTTTTCCCATGATCTCCTCGCCGGAAACCTGCGCACTGAGCCAGTGGGTTTGTCCGGTAGTTTCGCCGGTACAAACCCCGGGCTGAACAATCTTACCTCCCCCGGAAAAACCGGCGACCCGATGGGGGACAATATGACCGAGCCCAATGATCAAGTCTGCTGCTTTCAGTTGTTTATTGCCATAAACTTTAATCCCCCGGGCGGTCTGGCCGTAATAGAGATTATCTGCTTGCTGCGCCCAACGATGGTTTTCGACCTGATATTGCTCAACGACCCATTCCCCCAGTTTGGCAATCAACTCCGGTTTGGTCATGGGCCGATGTGTTCCCAACGCAATCAAGATCTTAATATCTCCCCTCCTTACTCCAATCTTATTCAATACTGGCAGCAAGACCTTTAAAATCTGCTCAACCGGAGTTGATCTGGTGTTATCATCTGCTAATATTAAGACCTGGTCCCCTTTTTTTATCCTCTTTTCCAGTGGCTCAGCGCCAATCGGGTTGAACAGGGCAGCTCGAATTAATTCGGCCGGGTCTTGCTCCGCTTTCCGGGCCGCCAGGGTATATCGACCCCAGAAGTTTTTGTTCGGTATTTCTACCCCTTTAATCTCCGGATAAAGAAAATCGATCTTCATAACATTTCCTCCTGAATAAAATAATTAAAACAGGGCCGGTAGCCATAAAACAAAGGCCGGAACATAGGTTATTAACATTAATACTACAAATAATACCAGGTACATCGGGAAAAGTTCTCTGACCAGCTCTTCTAAGTTTATTTTGGAAACAGAATTAGTCACATAAAGCACTGTTCCGACCGGTGGGGTTATTAAGCCCACACAGAGATTTGTGACCATAATTACACCAAAGTGAATCGGATCGATCCCGTAAGCCCTACTAATCGGCAATAAGATTGGCACCAACAGGAATAAGGCCGGGGTTAAATCAATGACCATTCCGACCAGGAATAATAAAATATTAAGCAATAGCAGGAAAACAAATTTGTTATTGGTTATCCCCAATAAAAAGGCTGTCAGGATTTGCGGAACCTGGGCCACCGCCAGAAACCAGGTCAAGGCCATCGCCGCTCCGCAGACCAGCATCACAATACCGGTATTTAGCGCCGCCCCTCTCAGTATACCCGGATAATCTTTTAGCTTAACATCATATACGACAAAGGAGATTAACACGGCATACATTACTGCAATTGCACCGGCTTCAGTAGCGGTAAAGATTCCGCCGACGATCCCGAACAAAATAATAAGCGGTAAAATAATCGCCCAGATCGTCTTTTTAAATACCCGGAAAAAATCACGGATGGACACACTTTTACCGACCGGATAATCCCTTTTTTTGGCGATCAGATAACAGATCGTGAGCAAGGCCAAACCGATTAATATCCCGGGAATAGCCCCGCCGAGAAATAACCGGGCAATTGATAATTGGGCAATCGAACCCAAAATAATCATCGGAATACTGGGCGGAATGATTGGCCCGATTACCGCAGAAGCTGCTGTGATCGCCGAGGCAAAGGGCTTGTCATAGCCGTTTTTTTCCATCATCGGGATCTCCAAAGACCCTAAGGCTGCTGTATCGGCCACTGCTGAACCACTAATTCCGGCAAAAAGCATACTGGCGACTACATTAACATAGGCCAGTCCCCCGCGGAGACGACCGACCAGGGCATCAGCAAATTTGAGGATATCATTGACCAGACCGGCCTTATTCATTATTTCTCCGGCTAACATAAAAAAAGGGATGGCCAATAAAGTATAAGAATCCACCCCGGTAACCAGTCGTCTGGCCAGGATCATCGGATCAACCATCCCGCTTAAGAACATCAGAATAATCGCAGTTAAACCTAAGCCAAAACCGATCGGCACACCCAACAGCGTAAAACCCAGCAAAGAGCCTAAAAAAGCAAGAATTACCGTCAATTAAATCACCTCGCTCCTCTGTTCTGCCCAGACAGTCGACTCATCTTTCCAGAGCATTACCAGTTGTTTAATAATTTCGATCGACATTAAAGCTGCCGCTACCGGTACGGCCGCGTACTTCCAGGCCACCGAGATTTTTAAAATGGCGGTAGTCTGCAAATAAACCCGGGTAATATAAGCAACCCCTCCGCTTAATAAATACAGTAAAAAGACTAAAATTAACAGATTGATTAAAGATAAGAGTAATTTCGCCCCCAGACCACTCATCTTTCTCAGCAATAAATTAAATGAAGGATGCAGTTTCCGGCGCAAACCCGCTACAATCGCCATAAATGACATCCAGACAAAGGCCAAGCGGCTTAATTCATCAATCCAGGTAAAAGCCCGGCCAAAATAGCGGGCTACAACATTGAGTGAAATAGTTGTCACAATCAAAAGCAACATAGCCAGCACTAAAAAATCGACACACCGATATATATAGTGATAAAGCCTTTTCATAACAGCCCCCTTTTCCCAATCCTTTAGTTAAGGTTAGGTGTTACCGCCCAGCAACACCTAACCCCGGTTAAATGCTTAGAATTCCTGGCTTAATTCCTCGATCTGATTAACAATATCCTGATATTGCGGGTATTCTTTCAAATATTGATCCATAATCGGTTGAGCCGCCGTCTTAAAAAAGCTCAGGTCAGGATGGGTTACTTCCAGTCCTTTGGCTTTGATCTTTGCGAGCACATCTGCTTCCTGCTCGATCACAGAACTCATAATTTTTTCCATTGTAGTCGTCGCAGCTCGATTGATAATTTCTTTTTCTTGAACGGAAAATCCCTGCCAGAGATCACTATTTACCACCAGGTAACCCGGTCCGTAAATATGGTTGGTGATCGCTACATGTTTCTGCACATCATACCAACCGGCATAATAAGTGGTGACTAAACTGTTGTCCTGGCCGTCTACTACTCCCTGCTGCAAAGCGGTAAAGATCTCGCTCATATTCATCACTACTACATCAAAACCTAAGGCTTTCATTAAATTAATAATTGTTTCACCCTGGTAGACACGGAGTTTAACCCCTTTGGTATCTGCCAGACTATTGATGGCCCGTTTATTATTGGAAATAGTTCTAAAGCCGTTAGGGAAAGAACCGAGCACCTTAACATTTAACGGCGCCAGCTTCTGGTAGATCTCTGCCCCGATCGGTCCGTTTAAAACAGCATTGGCATGTTGATAACCTTTAAAAACATAGGGTAACTGGATAATTTTAAAAACCGGAATGGTATTTTCCCACATATTACCTGTCATTGCCATCTCAATCGTCCCCAACTGCACCCCTTCAATAAATTCCTGTTCATCACCTAACTGGTTATTGGGGAAAATCTGCACTTTAATTTTACCGGCAGTCTCTTTTTCGACGATAGTTTTAAACTCTTCCCGTAAAGCCTGATTGACCGGATGATCGACAGCATAATAGTTAGCAACCTTCAAAGTGGTAGCTCCCACTAAACCACTGACCAAGATAACCGTTATGATGATAAAGCTTAGTCCTTTCAACCACTTATTCATTTTTTATTCCTCCTTTTTGGGATTAAAAAATAAAAAAAACCAGATTCACCCCCTTCTACGCAAAATCAAAACACTGTTTTGCTAAATGAAGTAAATTGAGTAGCGTGTTTCTTTTTGCGAAACAATGTTTTGTTTATTCGTTAAGGATCTATTTCGCGATAACTATAATAAACCCTCTTTTTTTTAAATAATTCTTGATCCTAATAATTATTAACATTAATTTAAGATTAACTACATATAAATGGAAAAGGAGGTGAAGGAATCAGCATGGAAAATATGAATATGAATAGTATCCTGGGAAAAATAGAGATGATTAAAAGGCAGTTAAAAAATCTGCAGGAAGAGCTGGCGGAAACTACGGTCAAAGGCAATGACGATGGGGAGATAGTTACCGCGATTGTCTCCGGAACCGGTAAATTACTCGACTACCAGTTAAACTTCGAAGCCTTTGGAACAATCAATCAAGAAGATTTACGCCGGGCTTTGATTCAGGCTACCAACAATGGCTTACAGCAAGCTAAGCAACTGGAAATAACCAGAAAAAAAGAGATAGTTGGGGAGGTTAACCTGCCGGACATACCGGGATTATTTTAAGATAGCTTTTCCTTTGGCCTGCAGCCGACAATGGCTTTCAGGCCCATTTTATAAAAACTGCCTGGCTGGAGCCGGAGCAGGTATAAAGCAAAAGCAAAGTGGCTATAATGGAAATAAGTATAGTTACGGGGGGGCTGATTGATGAAAAGGCTGTCAACTTTCGAAGATATTTTTAATAAACTATTACAGGATTATCGCGGAGTAAAAACGGCGGTAGAAATCCGCCAGGATCAGATTAAAATAACTAACTTTATCACTACGATCGACCGGATTTCGATCAAACCGCTGAGCAAAAAACAGAGTCAGAAGTGGACAAAGGGCTGTGAAAAAATCGGTTTAATGATTATCCAACAACGTAATCGAAGCAATACCGTCCACATCCCTTTTATCCTGGGTTTCAATACCATGAATGCGGTTTTTATGAAAAAAGGAGTTATTATCAAAACCCTTAATATGGAATTCATTTTTAAAAGAGATAGTGCTGTCGGCCAAAAGCTAGCTTAAGCTTTAATGGGAGTATTCTTCACTAATTTTATCCTTAATAAAGACATCCCGTATTTCCAGGTTAACTTTGTAGAGGTCAATAAACTCGGTATCAACCTTAACGATCGGCTTAGCAATATGGTTTTCATTGATAAAAACAATCTCGCCCTTTGCTCCATTACTTAATTCTACCTCTTCACCAATATAGACCTTGGAAATATTCTTCATAAAAACCCTGGTCAGTGAAATATCATAGAGATATAGTTCCTCCTCAAATAATTTAAAGACATCGAAGGGGGGACGCCGGGTCCGATAAATTCGGTCCGATACCATTGCATCAAAGGTATCAACAATTGCTATTACCCGGGCAATCAACGGAATTTTTTCTTTCTTAATTCCCAGGGGATAGCCGGATCCATCCATCCGTTCATGGTGTAATAAAATACCGCCGGCCACTTCATTGGGAATCAATCTACACTTGCTGGCCAGTTCATACCCGTAAATCGGGTGTTTTTTCATCTCTTCATACTCTTTATCACTCAGCTTATCCTTTTTATTTAAGATCTTGGGGTTTATTTTAGCTTTACCGATATCATGTAAAAGCCCGGAAAAGATCAGATTCTTTATTCTGTTTTCACTTAGTTTAATCCACCTACCCAGTAACATCGCCATTATACCGACATTAATCGAATGGGTATAAGTATATTCATCAACATTTCTCAGCTGGGCCAGCATATTAATAATATCAAAACTGGTGTCGATTTGGAGTACATTGCCAACAATCTCTTTGACCCGATTATAATGACTATATTCAAATTTACCGGGATAACTCATCGCATCGATAATTTCCTTGATGTCATCAACTATATTCTGATAACTGCTAGTAAAGTTCCTGATATTATCGATCTGTACCTCTTCTGTTTCATCGATGATGTAAACAGACTTTAGACCGAGCTTCTGCAACTTATTAATCGTGTTATGGTCCAAAATCATCCCATTGGGTATAAGGGTGGCTCCGTATGCATTCTCAACTCCCCGGGCTATTCTCATCCCCTCTCTCAATTTATCAATACTGACTTCGCGCTGTCCAGACATTTTCTCCTCCTTTTTGGCTGTTTATTTATTGTTATAAATTCGTAAAAAAAAGATATTTCCCTGCCTCAGGCTTGAAATATCCTACTAAATGGCTATGTTATTAAAATATTTATAAAAATTAGTATTGTAATAATAACTTATGTATGTTATACTTTATTATGTTATTAATATTGCAGTTCCACAATTGACCAAATTTAAGGAGGAATTATATTGATGAAAAAGCTATCGATCCTTTTGATACTAGTCATGCTGCTTACCACAATTGGGGTTTTTACGACTGATAGTATGGCCAGCAACCGGATTATCTATACCGTCAAAAAGGGTGACACCCTTTGGAGTATCTCCCAGCAAGTCGGAACTTCGGTTGAGCTGATCCGTAAGCAAAATCAAAATATCGATCCGAATAATCTTTATATCGGACAAAAACTGGTCATAACTATTAGTAGCGGGGAAACTGGGTCCAATTATGTCAACTATACGGTTAGATCCGGTGATACCCTCTGGAAGATTGCCCGCCAATATCGGACTACCGTTGAAAAAATTATTCAAGACAATCGGCTTAATTATCCTTATTATGTTTATGTTGGCCAGGTCCTGCGGATTGCCCGGAGTAATTACCCTGCTCCAGGTAAATACTTCTATTATACGGTTAAAGCGGGAGATATCCTCTGGAATATTGCCCAGAAGTATGGGACGACCGTCGAACAGTTGGTTAAATTAAACAAAATCCGTAATGCTTACGACCTCTATGTCGGTCGGAGATTACTGGTTCCTAAAACCGTTGTTCCCGTTAACCCGGAACCCGGTCAGGATAATAATTCCAACTACGTCCCTTACGCCTTCTATCAAGTCCAGGAAGGGGACAAGACCTGGACGATCGCCGATACTTTCGGGATCAGGACTTCTACCCTGGTCCGCTACAATCAGATCAAAGATATTAATAATCTTAAAGTCGGTGATGTCCTGATTATTCCTCTCCAGAAGTCAACTAAATTAAGCTATATTAAAAAAGCCAGTGCCGGTTTAAACAAATACTACCGGGTCCGCTCCAATGAAACCCTGGCTGCCATTGCCGAATACTATCAGGTACCGGTTGAAGGGATCCGGGCGATCAACCGGATGACCAAACAAGAAGAAGTTTATACCGGTCAGCGGCTGTTAATGCCGGTTAGTCCTGCCCTCTTTAAAAAGCATCAGCTTTACCGGGTGAAAAGCGGCGGGGAATATATCTTCGATATTGCCTATAATAAAGGCATTTCGATCCGTTCAATTCTCCGGGCCAATTATTTGAAAGACTCCAATCAAAAGTTTTCGGCCGGAACAGTAATTATCGTTCCCCAGGACAAGGACAGCCAGGTAACCTGGATCGATTATGAAAATGGTAAACCGGTTAATTCCTGGTTCTAATAACTGAACCGGGGTATTTGAGGAAAGGCAGACAGCAGATTTTGCTGTCTGCCTTTGCTGTTAAACAGCTATTTCTCGCTTCAAACCCTTTCCATCTCTTGAATTTCTCCTAACGTAATACCATTTTCATTAAAAGTGTCTACTGCTACAAAATAATTAGTCCCACTATTTAAGCAATTTAATTCCAGTTCAGTCTGTTCATATAAGAGCCAACTAGAATAAAGTTTATCCGCTGCAATACCCCATCTGACGTTATATCCTGTAGCATTACCAATTTTTTTCCACGAAATCTTTGCTGAAGTTTTACCTGTTTTTTTTGCTATAAAGTTATTAGCCTTGTCAGGGTTATCACCGTTTCCTTTTCCGAAAACCCGCAGTCCTGATATGGCAAAATTACCATTATATGGCATGCCATAACCGGTCAAACGAATATATCGAATATTTCTTGGCTGATCAAAAACAATAAAGTCATGGGGAACATCCCGTGCGTTATTGGCTTTATCAATTAGTACTTCCCACTGAAGGGCATCATGAGACCCCTCTAGAACATATTGATGAGATACAATTTCCTCATCAATCGCCCTTTTTAAAAAAGGAATTTGAGGTTTTTCATAAATAAATACTTTTTCCGCTTTGGGATAACAGTTTTTTTCAGTAAAATTTATTTGAACAGCGTTAACTGTGCAAATAGCGTCTAAATCAATTTCTAGCCACGGATTCTTATCTGTCTTTTGCGCTGCCCAAAATGTTCTAATGCTTTCATCCACCGCATTTTCTTTCGTATGTTCTTCTAGTGTGGAAGATACTTTTACGTTTTTTTTGTATGATAAGAGCATCCACCCAGTTGTAGAATCTGTCCATGGATTCCATTTTTGAGTCGGAATTTTTGTTGGATAATCTGCAAAATTTGTGTTGCAAAACAAGACACCATCTTTATCAAACCCTGCTGGGAATAAGCCAATTCTACGCTCAAACATATGATTAAGTGAAATACGCATAGTAGATATATGCCATAAATTACCATGAACATCTTCAAAAGTGCTCCCATGTCCTGCTCCCTGAATAAAACCACCCGGTTTTAATGAAAATGGATTGTGTTTAGCATAAGAAAAGGGACCAAGAGGCGATTCCCCTATAAAAACACCATCGCCATATATGTTATGCTGTGTTCCAGGGGCTGAATATTGTAAATAGTACCTTCCATTATTTTTTGTCATCCACGCACCCTCAATGAATGGACTATCTCCAATTAGCAGCGATATTAATGATTTAGGTTTTTGTAAGATATTGTTTTCTCCATTAATTTCCCAGCCTCTGTTAGTTGCATCACTGTATATTAAAGGTGTCTTTTCTCCGATTGGCGTCATTGTTTCTTTATTGATCTCAACACCATATATGGGTCTTCTATTCGAACAACCCCAATAAAAATATACGCGACCATCGTCATCCTGATACAGATTTGGATCCCAAAATGCAAATGCTTCTGATACTTTCTCCCATTTACCATTAATCGGGTCTTGCGTCTTATATATTGGACATTTCTTTGTTCTTCGCGAAGCACAAAAGTACAATTCTTCATCAATAACCCTTACATCAGGCGCATAATCCATCGTTGGCAAATCTGGTGTACTGTAATATTTCCATCTAAGTAAATCATTAGAAACCCAAAATCCTGCCGACATTGAAGCAAAAAGCCAATATCTTTCCTTGTACAATACAACAGAGGGATCGGCAGCTTCCCTATGCATCGCTTTCTTGTTTTTAAACTTCTGAAATCTATAAGGCAAATTTATAGGATTGCAATAAACTGTGTTCAATTCAAACTCCTCTCTTTATCAGTTGTTTTAACCTTTCTATCCTTCATCTCGGTTACCATTTTCTCATATAGTTCTCTTGTGATCGTATAGAACTTCATAGCAACTAAGGAACATATATGCCCAAATATTGCTCCACCGAAAGATAACCATATTATCCCTTGTAATACGGCGCGATTTTGCATATCGGCACCTTCTATAAAGCCAAGAGCTGCTAAAATACTTCCTGCAATTACAGCTGGGATAGAATTACCCAATTTATTAAACAATGTATAAATTGATGAGATGACTCCTGCCGAGTTTTTACCGGTTATCCATTCGGAATAGTCAATACAATCCGCCATCATTGGCCATCTAGTGTTTCCCGTAAGTGGTGTCGTTATGATTGATAATGCCATTAAAACTAAAACCAGCATCGGCTGATCAAATGGTTGCAATATAAGCATGATTGCTGGAACAACAATACCTGACCAGCTGCCTGCAACAAAAATTTGTTTTTTACTATATTTTTTGGCTAACTGCCCAACGACAATAGACATGATCACCATTGCAGGTAACATGATCGCTGAAGAAATAGGTTGCAAATCAATTCTTCTAACCACATACGTCCAGAAAAATATTTGTAATGCACTGGAGAATCCTGTTGCAAAATCATTTGTTGCACTTGCTATGATTAACATCTGAAGGGGTCTATTTAATTTTAATATCATTAATTGTTCTTTGAGAGTTACTTTTTCTTTTCTAGCCCCTGAATATCTTTGTGGAACGTCTTTTTCTCTTATTGAATAATCAAAAACTCGCCAAGCTAAAAAGGAAAGGAGCGAGATAATAATAGCCCAATTTCTCCACGCACTTATGCTGTCTCCAAAATGCTGGGTAAATGGCACTGTCCCAATCATAACAATGGCCATTGCAAATACGGTTGCAATCGATGCTGGTATGGCCAATCTTACACGTTGTACGGGTTCTTGGGTGATTATTCCTCTGGTCGAGTTAACTGATACAGACAGCAGTGTTACCCCGACAGAATTCAGCATATAAAAACCCATTAAATAGATTCCTTTGCTCTCTATAGCGGGTCCCCAAAACATTAGAATAACACTTGCGGAAAAGAGTATGCTACCTAACAGTATGTACGGTCTAAACCTTCCCCATTTTGTGTTTGTTCTATCTGCTAACATTCCCATTATTGGATCCGTGATCGCATCAAAGAATCTTGCTATTGTAATGATCAAACCTGCAAATGCTACTGGCACTTTACATACGGTTGTAACATAATACATGAAAAACATCATTACAAATATATTTATCGTGTTGAACCCAAATCCCTCAGCACTCCCATAAAATATAATTTGTTTGTTCGTAGCCCTGTCATAGATACTTTGCATCTTTTCTATCATCAATATTCTCCTTCCTATATTATTTAAAATTGCCAACTAACAGATTGTTCTCAAAATTGTTGGTTTGGACATATGCTTCCCTTTATGCCTAAAATTTTCACTAATATCAGTATAAATATTTTATACAATTTAATTTAGTCTACTTTGAAATATTATTGTTTTATTTGTAATATTTTTGTTTTTACAATATAATAGAATCAACAATTATCTTTAAAAGGAGGACAGAATAATGAGATTCGGAATAACAACTAACCTTGATTTGGCTTTGCGCCCGGAATTGCCCGATAATTTTGAAAAAAAAACCAATACTTTGTTTGCATACTTCCTTGAAGGTCTTAAAGCTAATGATTTATCAAAGCATTTGGAGCTAATGGATAGCGAAACACAGGAAAACATTATGTATTTTATGAATGAAAGTGTTGAAATTTCAAAATTGTTTGCAGCTGGTATAATCACCATGGCGGTTAGAAAAATGGATGAAAAAGGAGTACCAAAATCAGTTGGTGCAGTATTTCAAAGAAATGTATTTATAGAGCTAGTAAAATGTAAAAGTATTACAGAGATTTTTGCTTTATATAATGAATTTTTTCAAGAGATTTTTAAATTAACAAAACTATATTATGAAAAAAAATACTCTAATGTTGTACTTAGAGCAATCACATACATCTATAATCATCGTTTTATTCATATTCTTCCAAGAGATGTTTCAAATGGGATTAATTACAATAACAGTTACCTTTCTAAAAAGTTCAAACAGGAAACTAATATGAATCTAAGTGATTATATTCATATGGTAAAAATGGATATAGCAAAAGAGCTGCTTGATCGTAATGTTTGTAACCTTCTGACTATTTCAGAAACATTAGGCTATAGCAGCTATTCATATTTCAGTAAGATATTTAAAAAAACTTTTGGTCTTTCTCCTTCGCAGTATCTTAGTTCTTAAATCATATGAATTATATACCACACGCTAAAAACCCTTGAAATTCAAGGGTTTTTAGCGTGTTTTTTATTACTAAACTAACTCGCTCATCCAACATAATGAATATCACCGGATTTTATGATCGAAACTGCAAATCTAGTGATATGTTTACTAGGCCAGATTCAAACGACGGTTCAAGGCCTTCAAGCAGGCCTTTCCGGTCGCAAGGGGGAGTTCATTATTAATGTAGGCCGCCCCAATTAAGCGTTCCGGGTTAGTCATTTTTTCACTCTCCGCTAAGACCAATTGCACAATCACTATCTCGTTATTAATCCCGGTGACAAAAACGTTCTCGACCCGGACTTTACCCTGGAACATCGTATATTGCACGATGATCTCGACAATACCCCGGGCAATGGTTATCGACAGGTCTTCTTCATAATTACTCTCTACTTCCTTCTCAATCAGATTATCGTTAATCGTTAGTTTAAAATGGCAAATATTCCGGTTATTCTCCCGGTAAATTGAAATAATTTCAATCCGATTCTCTATAATCGCCTCAGCCGGATTTTTGACCTGGGCAATACTGATTTTTTTATGATCAATCTCTTTCCCGATCGTAACCAGCACCATTGTCTCAATATCTCGGACAATTTTTTTGGGATCCCGGTTTTTACTGGCAATGATATGGATTTCATCCAACCGTTGTTCCTCCCCGGTCAGTTTGCAGGAAATTACCCCCTCCAGGCCGACTATTTTTTCTTGAAGCTCATTAAACATTCTATCCCTCCATCCTACTGATATTTAGTTTTAAAGCTGACCTGATCTTGATATTGTTAAATTCATCACTTATATCCTCTTCTTTAATCACATCATCAAATTCTCCCCGATTAATCAGGCTGAGCATGACCCGGGTAATCACCGGGTCGAAATTGCTGCCGGAACAGGCCCGAAACTCATTGATAATCTCTAGCTTATTCATCGCCGGTTTATAGGACCGCCCCTGGGTCATCACATCAAAGGCATCACACACACTCAGCACCCGGGAGCCCAGCGGAATATTTTCTCCTTCAATCCCGTTGGGATAGCCGGTTCCGTCGTATTTTTCATGGTGGAATAGAATGATATCAAGGTCTTTTTTCAAGATATCAATATCTTTCAATAGTTCATAACCATAATAACTGTGCTTCTTCATCTCATTGTATTCAGCCGGAGTCAACAGGGCAGAACTCTTCAGAATACTATCATCGACATATATTTTGCCAATATCATGGATCTTGGCCATATTAACAATCCGCTCGGTCTTGCCTTTCCGCATCCCCAGTTCCCTACATAAAATCCGGGTATAATTGGCTACCCGTTCACAATGACCCTCGGTGTAGTGATCCTTTGAATCAATCACCTTAAGAAAACTCTCCACGATCTGCGTAAACGAGTTTAACTGCTGAATTCGGGAGAAGATAAAATCCTTTAATACATAGATTAAGACAATGGCCAGGACAAAAAAGACTTTACCAAAGTAGATATAGCTGTAGTAGAAGGCCAGACCCAGGAAATAGGAGAAAATAAAATTCTTAATTAACTCAATGTAGTAGATCAACAGAGAGGAACCCTGTTTTCCCGCACTGGAGATCTTGACCACCAGGTAGACCATCCCGTTATTGATCAGGAAATAAACAAGTGAGCCCAGGAAGATCGGCAGGACAAAATAAGCGGAATCAACGTAAATATTAGCAAGTCGGAAGACAAGAGTCCCACAACTAGCCGCTATAAACAGATTACTTCTGTTAAAGATAAACTTATACCAGTTGAAATTTCTGATATCTATCACATTGACTGTTCCGATTAGAGCAACCAGACCAACCCAGAATGGTTCTAGGAGAATTATTACTGGAATCAATATTGGTAAACTGATTGAAACTGTTATTTCTGAACCGGTATTCAAAAACGCAGTTATATTATTTGTAATTAATAAGGCCAGAGTAAAAAAAAGCACCTCGTCCAATAACAGGATATGACCTTGCTGCTGGTATAAATAAATCCCAAGGGCGATAAAGCCGATATATTGAATAGCTAAAAATATTTTCAGTCGAGGTTTCATCTCAATCCCTCCCTGAAGGGAAAAATACCTGATGGTAAATACTAAATTAATGCCACTGTGTCGTATCAGCTAATACACTCAGTGCAGAAGCAATTGTTAAAAAAGCTGTTAAAAAAGCGATATACCACTTTTTCATGGCTATTAACCCCCTTCATTTTTTAGCTTAATACTAGGCTAAATCCTTGAAGGTAGGCTAAGCTCCTTGGGCTAAGCTCGTCTCCTTTTAGTTTACCATCAGATATTTTTAACTAAAGATATAAATAAATATGTAAGAGGAGATGAAATACTCCCTGCTCTAGTAATTCTACATCTCCCTTAATATTCCTTTACGCTGCTAGCAAACTAGTACTTTAGACCTAAATTGTTCTAGCATTGCTCTACTAACATATATATTTATGGTAAAGAGTTTTTAGAAAGGAGTCTCTGATGAGAAAACAATCCTTTCTGCACGGGGCTTTAATCCTGATGCTGGCCGGTTTGATTAACCGGATCGTCGGCTTTGTTTTGCGGGTAATCCTGGTCAGAATGATTGATGTGGAAGGTTTAGGACTTTTCCAGATGGTTTATCCCCTCTTTTTAACCCTGTTGTTAATCTGTACGGCCGGTTTCCCGATCGCCATTACTAAGCTGATTCCGGAAAGGCTGGCTGCCCGGGATCAGCGAGGGGTCTTCGGTTTATTTAAGACCAGCCTTTGTTTTACCTCCTTACTCAGTATCATAATCGCACTGGCCCTTTTTTTTTCGGCGGAAAAGATCGCTGACTTAATATATCGGGATCAGCGGGTTTATTATATTCTACTGGCGAGTATACCCGCTTTATTGATCAGCCCGCTGGCAGCCAGTTTTCGCGGTTTTTTCCAGGGGATGCACAATATGATTCCGACCGCCGCCTCCCAGATCACCGAACAACTGAGCCGGGGCCTGGCCACAATTATGCTTGTCGGTATGTTTGCTGAACTGGGCCTGAAGTACCAGGCAGCCGGAATTGCCCTCGGCCTCTCGGTCGGCGAGTTGGTCGGTTTTCTGGTCCTGGTCATCATCTTGATTAGCTCTTACTTCTCCCCCGCTGCTTTCTTTAAAAAGTTACTGCCACATAAAAAAGAGACGAGTCCAGCAAAATACCGCCATGGCTTTTTTTTCTATCTTAAATCAATTAGCCAACTGGCTGTTCCGATTACACTGGGAAGAATCCTTAACGCCCTAATGCTCAGCGGTGAAGCGGTCCTGATCCCCAGACAATTGCAGGTAGCCGGTTTTTCGCTGAAAGAGGCTACTTCCCTTTACGGCCAGCTTAGTGGGATGGTCGAACAGTTGATTTTTTTCCCGACAGTAATTACAATCGCCCTGACGATCAGTTTAATCCCCAACATATCTGATGCCCATGCCCGTAACGACTTAACTCGAATTAAAAACCATTACCAGGATGTGGTCAGGGTAACAACCTATCTGGGAATGCCGGTAACGGTCATCTTCTGGACCCGGGGGGAAGAACTTTGCCAGCTCCTCTTTGGTTATCCTACGGCCGGTTCGATCCTGGCCGTGATGGCCTTTAGTGCTTTTTTTATCTATTATCTCCAGGTCTCCCACGGTATGTTAAACGGACTGGGCAAACCCCAGTTGGCCCTGCTTAACCTCTCTTTAGGGTCGTTGATTAAGCTAATCGGCATTTTTTATTTAACCCGCTTGCCGGAGTTGGGGATAAAAGGGGCGGCAGTCAGCATCGGCCTGGGTTATGTCCTCGCCTCGATCTTAAATTTTATTGTGATTGGACATAATATCGGATATGGCCTTAATTTATTACAGTGTTTTATTAAACCATTGCTGGCCTCGTTCTGTCTTTTTTTGTTTAACCAACGGCTCGAACTGCTCTTTGATCTGCTCCCGTTTCAACTTGATTTCCGCCTGGAAATTGTCTTGATCCTTTTAAGCCTGATCCTGGTTTATTTATTGATCATGTTGCTGACTGGAACGATCACTGAACAGGACATCCGGCGCTTTAAGCAACGGTAATTAGCTCAAGCTTTGTGGAAAGGGGTATTTATGATATAATTATGATATAATTTAAGATATCAAGGTATGAGAGGAGTTATCAAATTGAAGGAAGTCTATCTGGACAATAGTGCAACTACTAAACCATTACCTCAGGTAATTGATTATATGACCGAGGCCCTAACTACTAACTATGGCAATCCGTCTTCTCTCCATAATAAGGGTCTTGCCGCCGAAAAGACTATTAAAAAAGCCCGGGAATCCATTGCCCGAAAACTGGGGGTTTCTTCGGCTGAAATATATTTTACTTCCGGGGGTACGGAGAGTAATAACCTGGCGATTAAGGGGGTTGCCTCCCATTATCAACACCGGGGCCGCCACCTGATTACTACCGGGATCGAACACTCCGCCGTACTGGAATCCTTTCTGGCCCTTGAAGAAGAAGATTTTGAGGTTACTTATCTGCCGACCGATCGCTATGGACAACTTGACCTGGCTACCTTGGAAAAAGCAATTAGACCTGATACGATCCTGGTCAGTCTCTTCCATGTGAATAATGAGCTGGGGACCATCCTGCCGATCGCTGAAATCGGCCGGTTAATTAAAGGTAAAAACAAAAACACCTTCTTTCATATTGATGCTATCCAGTCCTTCGGTAAAATACTCCTGACTCCGGCTGAATGGGCGGTTGACTTATTATCAATTAGTGCCCATAAAATCCATGGTCCCAAGGGGATCGGTGCCCTCTTTCTAAGGAAAGGTTTGGAGATTAAACCACTTTTACTGGGTGGAGGACAGGAAAGCGGTCTGCGTTCCGGGACGGAAAACATGCCGGGGATCGCCGGTTTTATCCCGGCAGTTGAACATCTCCCTGATTTTACCGAAGAGCAGAATAGAGAAGCCAAGACCGACCAACTGAAGAAATATTTCATGACCGAATTGAAAAAATATTATCCCGGTGCGGTGGTTAATTCTCCTACAAGCGGTGCTCCCCATATTCTGAGTGTTTCTTTCCCCGGTTTAAAGGGAGAGGTGTTGGTTCATAGCCTGGCCAGTAAAGGGATTTATGTTTCTACCGGTTCGGCCTGTTATTCCAAAAGCAATGAAAAAAACCATGTCTTAAGAGAAATTAAATTACCTCCGTCCCATATTGACGGCACGCTCAGATTTAGCTTTTCGTCTTTTAATAACCAGGAGGAAATCGACTATACAATTAGTGTCTTATTACAGCAAATAGAACTCTTTTTTTAAAACAGCTACTTAAATGATTGAGCTAGGGGTGGATTTAATGGAAAAAACAATACTGGTCCGTTATGGTGAAATTAGTCTAAAGGGTAAAAATCGTTCTTTTTTCGAACAGCAATTGATCAAAAACATCAAATCTGCCATCAGGGAGCTCGGCCCATATCAGCTTGAACAGACCTATGGCCGTATTTTCATTCATATCGAAAGTGGCAATATTAACGCCTTTCTATCCCGTTTAAAGCTAATCCCGGGAATTGTATCGATCAGCCCGGTTGTGGTTGCCCCACTGGATTATTCCGAACTGGAAAAAGCAGCCTTAAAAATTATGGAGCAAGCAGTTGTTAAATATCCGGCTTCTTTTAAAGTAGAAAGTAAACGGGCCAATAAAAAATTCCCGCTGAAAAGTCCGGAGATTAGCCGGGAAATTGGCGGCTACCTCCTGAACAATTTTAACAACGGGGAGCAAAATCGACTAACGGTAGATCTACACCGGCCGGATTATACTTTATATATTGAAATAAGGGCAAAACAGAGTTATCTCTATACTAAAATAACAGCCGGGCCGGGCGGTTTACCGGTCGGTTCCAGCGGAAGAGGACTACTACTGCTTTCCGGGGGTATTGATAGTCCGGTAGCCGGTTGGCTGGGGATGAAGCGGGGAATGCAATTTGATGCCATTTATTTCCACAGCCCTCCCTATACCAGTGACCGGGCCAAAGAAAAGGTGACCGAACTGGCTCGCATCCTGAGCAGATATAGCGGGAAAATAAACCTCTTTGTCAACTATTTTACTGAAATACAACAAGCGATCCGGAAAAACTGTCCTCCTCCCTACTATATTACGATTATGCGGAGGATGATGTTGCGAATTGCTACTACAATTGCCCGCAACAATCAACACCTGGTCCTCTTGACCGGTGAAAGTATCGGACAGGTAGCCAGTCAGACCCTGGAAAGTATTAATGTGATTAATCAGGTAACCAACCTCGCGATCCTCCGTCCCTTGATCACCATGGATAAAACAGAAATTGTCTCGCTTGCCAGAGAGATTGGAACTTATGATACCTCGATCCTTCCCTATGCCGACTGTTGTACTATTTTTGTGCCGGAAAACCCGGTGATCAGACCCGGTCTGGCCCAAACCCTACAGGCAGAAAAAGACCTACCCGTTGAGGAACTGAGCACAAAATCGATCGAAAAAACAGAGTTGCTCAGTATTGTCGAAAACTAGGAATTTTTCAGTTTGCCGATAATTTGATCGAGTTGTTGATTATTAAGTGAAGGAATCATGATCGCAAGCAGTTGGTAGATATAGAGGAACTCATCAATTATATCTTGCTGATCCCCTTCTTCAACCCGGGCTACCTTGTCGATCAACCCTTCTATGTTCTCACTTAGGTTAACCAGATTCTTTAACAGTCCTTTAACCGGACTATTTTTATTTCCCAGCAAATTACTTTTTTCTTTAACAACTATTTTCTGGTGTTCTCGTCTCAACAGGATTGCCCCGATCGCTTCATCAACCGAAATATGGAGGTAACGATAAATAATCTCGCTTACTTCTTTGGTCTCACTCCGACTCAGCTTAAATTGCAGCACCCCATCCAACAGTTTTTTTAGTTTTGTCGGATCACCGGTTCTGCTAACCAGGGCTTTGGCAATACTAATATGGGACAGGGAAAGCGGAGAATCATGTTCAATGACTTCCTGCCGGTATTTTTCGTCTACATCCAGTATATTTAACCATTCGGTCAGGGTTGTCCTGGGTACACCCAGTTTATGACTGGCCTCCTTTTTGGTTAAGTCATTTTCCTGGATAAACGCCCGGATCGAAAGGGCCCTTTCCAGGGGATTTAAATCCTCCCGCTGTAAATTTTCTACCAACTGGATCTGTCGTAAGGTCGGATCATTAACCCCTTCCTCCAGAATTACTGCTGCGATTTCCGATTGATTATTCCTTTTAACTGCCCGGAAACGCCGTTCTCCGGCAATTAATTGGTAATTTTCCCCGATTTGTTTAACAATAATCGGCTGTAACTGCCCTACTTCCTGGATCGAACCGGCCAGTTGGTGCAAAGCATCTTGATCAAAATGCTGACGGGGCTGTTTTTTGCCCATTATTATTTTTTTAACGGCTATATTAGCAACCTTCATCTTTTAACCACCCTTTTATCTGCTTTTATTTTTAGGATAATCTCCCCGACTGCTGCCAAAGATATTTCTTGGTTCTTTTTTTCTTATATGTTATTATAATTATAATATAAAATAAATCTCAGATTGTCTATCAAAAAAGGCAGGCGATTAAATGTTTAAAAAACTCAGCACAGAACTGGAAAAGTTAAGGGATGTAGTGGTACAGTATCATACCCCGCTAAAAGACTATACCTCTTTTCGGATCGGTGGTCCGGCTGATATTTTTTTGATCCCGCTACAGAACAGGGTCTTGCCGGAAATAATCGCTATTTTAAATAACTATCAACAGGATTTCTTTATCTTAGGTAAAGGCAGTAATATTATTGTCGGTGATCAGGGAATTAGAGGGGTGGTTATTTATAATGCCAGGCTCAATAATATTATAATCAAAGACGGCCAAATTACTGCTGAATGTGGGGTGACCTTAGCTGCCCTGGCTAAGCAGGCAATGGAGGCCGGATTAAGCGGACTGGAATTTGCCAGTGGAATTCCCGGCAGCCTGGGTGGAGCTATTTTTATGAATGCCGGGGCCTATGGTAGTGAAATGAAGGATATTATTGTTGAAGTCGATGTTATTAATAATACCGGAGATGTTTTAACATTAAATAAACAGCAATTAGATTTATCTTACCGCCACAGTATCCTTCAGGAAAAATCCCTGATTGCTTCCAGGGTCAAACTTAAGCTGGCACCCGGTGACCGGGAACAAATTAAAGCACAGATGAAAAAACTTAACCAACAGCGGCAGGAAAAACAACCACTGGAATGGCCCAGTGCCGGTAGTGTTTTCAAAAGACCGGACGGCTATTATACCGGTCCCTTAATCGAAAAAGCCGGTTTAAAGGGGGCTCGGGTTGGTGATGCCCAGGTATCACAGAAACATGCCGGATTTATTATCAACCGGGGTAACGCCACCGCCCGGGATGTAATTGAGCTAATCAAAAAAGTGCAGCGGGAGGTATATCAAAACAGCGGGATCAAATTGGAAACAGAACCCCGTTATATTGGAGAGTTTTAGTAAAACCCCGGAGCGTCAACCGGGGTTTCTAACTTTTATGGACTTATTTTACATAAACCCTCTTTTTCCTTGCGTTTTAATTGTTTAATCCGATATTCCCGCTGCATCGCCAGTCTTTTATTGGGCAGGGTTTCCTGATAAAGCAATTTGACCGGTAATCTACCCCTGGTATAGCGGGATGCTTTCCCGGCATTATGTTCGGCCAACCTTCTGCTCAGGTCGGTCGTATATCCGGTATAATAGGTGCCGTCGGCACACTCCAGTAAGTAGACAAAATAATTTCTTGGGTTCACTGTTTGAATTCTTCATTAAACTTAACCAGGTCCAGTAAGTGTTGTTTTTCCTCTTCAATTAATTTTCTAATGACCCGGGCTGCTTCTCCCTGGTTATTATCCAGCATTTCCTGGTAAAAAAGAATCGAATCCTTTTCGGCATTAATCGCCACTGTGAGTGCTTCTTCAACCGTTTCCACTTGCTCTGCTTGACTTTTTGGAAAAACGGAAAACTCGACTAGCGCGGCCAGATAAGCACTGACTTCCGGGTTATAGACATATTCAGCCTGCCGCCGGGTATCTTTTTTAACCATTTTGATTAATTCTTCAAATCTACGGCAATGATCCAGCTCATCGTCAGCCAATTTGCCGAAAAGCTCGACCAGGTTACCTTTAACTTTTTTGGCCTGACCGATATAGAAATCATATCCCCTTTTTTCAATATCCTTAGCCATTTCCAGTACCTCGACTGCGTTAAAACTGTTCTCAAGCATCCTTAATCCCTCCCTGGTAGTTAGTATTAATAACTATTATCTTATTATACACATAAATAAAGTCTACTGCAACTTTGTCCTGTTAATTGTTATCTGCGAAAGGACATCGGAGATACGCCGGTTCTTTTCTTGAAAAATTTAGAAAAATGAGCAGGATATTCAAATCCCAGCATACCAGAAATTTGGGTAACCGATTCTTCTGTACCCAAAAGGAGCGATTTGGCTTTTTCAATTAACCGGAACTGAATATGTTCTTGCGTATTTTTACCAGTCTCCTTTTTCAACAAATCACTTAAGTAATTGGTGGAATAGCCCATTTCTTTGGCTAATTCTTTTACCCGTGGTATCCCTTGTCTCGCCAGATTTGAATCAAAATATTTATTTAACATTATTTCAAATCGGCTGATTACATCCTTATTAGTATTGGCTCTGGTGATAAATTGTCTTCCATAAAAACGTTTGGCATAATTTAAAAGGACCTCAATATGTAAAACAATTAAATCCTGACTGTATTGATCTTGGTTCTGTGTAAATTCATTTTTAATCCTTGCAACTATCGAATTGATTAGCCCTTTTTCTTGTTCCGAAAGATGCAAGGCTTCACTTGTATCATATCGAAAGAAGGTATACTCTTTAATCTTATCTCCTAAGTTACTTTTTCTAATTAGGTCGGGATGAAAACAGAGCATCCATCCTTCTGTACCAATATCTAATGATTCAACTACAACAACTTGACCTGGGGCAGTGAACATCAAACTCCCTTCGCTAAAATCATAATATTGCTTTCCATACTTAAGTCGACAATTTGCTGTATTCTTACTGGTAATTGTATAAAAATCACATACAACCTGTCTATTTTTATATTTATTGAAAACAGTAATATTACATAGATCAATTAATGTGATCAACGAATGAAATGGTTGCTCATACTCTAATAATTGATGAAGTTTTTCAATTGTATTAAGCCTAATGATCGCTTCCATCTCATCACCTTCCGCTACATTCATGTAATCATATATACATTATACACTAAATCCGCTGTTATTGCAGTTAGGTTTGACTACTGTTCCACCTTTTATCACCAGATGGATGTTTTGTAAATCGGTAATTTTCTTTAACGGATTACCCTTTACCAGGATCAGATCAGCCTCTTTCCCTGACTCAAGAGT
>JAKSCG010000023.1 GCA_022360715.1 Halanaerobiales bacterium | reverse complement strand
TTGATGAAAGAAGCTGTCAAGCTCGTGCAAAAGGGTGTCATCCGGGAGAAGGAGGATATCTACTATCTATCCTTTGAGGAATTCCGGGATGCTGTAAACACAAACCAGCTGGATTACAGCATCATCACCGGAAGAAAAGAGGATTACGAGACATATGAAAAGCTGACACCACCCCGGGTAATGACCTCCGAAGGCGAGATCATATCAGGTGAATACAACAGCGGCAATATCCCTCAAGGTGCATTGGCGGGCATACCCGTTTCATCCGGCATCATCGAGGGACGCGCCCGGGTAGTTTTAAAGATGGCGGATGCCCACATAGAAGATGGCGACATTTTGGTCACCGCTTTCACTGATCCCAGCTGGACGCCGCTGTTTGTATCTGTAAAAGGCTTGGTTACCGAAGTAGGTGGACTAAATACCCATGGTGCTGTGATTACACGTGAGTACGGCCTTCCGGCAGTTGTAGGCGTGGAAAACGCCACGAAACTGATTAAAGATGGACAGAAGATCAGAGTGAACGGAACGGAAGGATATGTAGAAATGCTATGAGGGGAAGAGGATTTAATAATCGGAATATGCCTCTAGTAATCCATTCCACATTCCACCATCTAAGCATAATTGACCTATCTTTGCCATATCCATAGGAGAGAGAGTAAGCCCCCATCCTCCTGCATTTATTCCGGTTGGGTCAGATACCCAACCACTGATATTTGTAGCTTTATTAAATTCACGTTGTTCTTTTGCACTATGAAGAACCACATTACTTTCTAAAGTAATTCCCAATGGTGAGAATAAATTTTCTGTTGCGAAATCAAACACAGATTGTCCAGTTGCTTTTACAAGAATACCCGACAAAATATCTGGTCCTACATAAATGACATACTTACGATGAAGAAATAGTAGCGAACTATCGAAGGTGCTGAGAATAACACTTAAGTTCATCCAATTTTAAAGCATGAGAAAAAAGCAAAAAAGAGGCTATTCTCACAAATACTGCTAAAAAACAGTTCTTGGTGAGAGAGCCCCTTTTTTTGGAGGTGATTACTTCCTTATGGAGGGTCTCTGAGTATCTAGCAGTCCCAGTACGATATGAGCAAGACCAAACCCCAGTATTCCTGCACCCCATAAAGAAGGTAATAAACTCCATCCTAGAGCGGTTACTGCAACTCCCAGTCCAGTGACAATCCAGCTAGTTGTTGTAGCTTTGTTTTCCACTTAATTTATACACCTCCTGTTTTTATCTTTTCAAATATGCCCGCTATTTATACTCCTTGCTTTGATTGAAATCTCCGGTCAGATCATTTTTTAGGCATATTTTTATCCCGGTTTAATATTAATTATATATAAGCAATGGACAAACCCGGGAGGTGAGAGCGATCACTGCTGAAATACTAAACCATCTGCCGATGGAAATAGCCGCAATAATCCGGGCGACGACTTTATGGCTAAAACAACCGATCATTGAAATAAGATTACGGGCCAACCAACCCTTGCAAATTATTACCAATTTTAATGAGTATTTTCTAAGCAGAGCGGGCGAAAAGGCTGATTCGCTTGGTAATAGCTATTTTGTGTCAAGAGTTCAGCTGGAAAAAGCCTTTTTAATTCTGACCAGAAATTCAGTTTATGCCCTGGAAAGGCAATTGATTGAGGGCTTTATTACTATTCCCGGCGGACACCGGGTAGGTTTTACCGGACAGGTTATTGTGGAAAACGGGGAAATCAAAACAATTAAAGAGATTAGCAGTTTGAATTATCGAATTACCCGTGAAATGCTGGGAATAGCAAGTGGTATTATCGAAAAAGTCTATAACCGCCGGAATGACTATATCTATAATACCTTGATTATCTCACCGCCGCTCTGCGGGAAAACAACTTTATTAAGGGATTTAATTCGGCTGATCAGTGAAGGTGTCCCGGAATTGGGTCTCAGCGGGAAAAAGGTCGGAGTAGTTGATGAAAGATCGGAGATCGCCGGGACATATCAAGGAGTAGCCCAGAATAAAATAGGGAAGAGAACAGACTTGCTGGATAACTGTCCCAAAGCACAGGGGATGTTGCTTTTACTCCGAACGATGTCACCGGAGGTGATTGCTGTTGATGAGATCGGCCGGGAAGAGGACGTAATCGCGATTCAAGAGGCCTTTACCGGCGGAGTGAGTATCTTAACAACCGTCCACGGCCGTGATTTAAGTTCATTAAAAGCCAGACCCAGTATTAGAAAACTGGTGGACAGTGCCGTTTACCAAAGATTTATTATTCTCAGTAAAAAGAAAGGGATTGGGACAATTGATCGGATCGTTGACCAGCAAGGTAAGGGGGTTATTTAATTTGAATATTAAAATACTGGGGGCTTTGATGATTCTGATTTCCGGTAGCTCGATTGGCTGGATCATCGGGAGCAGGTATTTAAATCGGGTGGAGGAATTGCGGAGACTACAGACAGCAATTTCGATGGTCGATACGGAAATAAGTTACGGTCAGACTATGCTGGCCAAGGCTTTGCAGAATGCTGCCGCACCCCTGGATCAATCCCTGGCTACCCTTTTTGTTAAAGCGGCCCAAGCCCTGGAAGAGAGTTGTGGTGCTACCTTTGCGGAAATGTGGGAGAAAGAATTAAGTGACTATCAGCATAACTTATTTCTAATTAAAGAAGACATCCTGGTCTTAAAGGAATGGGGAAGTCAACTGGGTAATTCCTCCTTAATTAATCAAAACAAGATCAATTTGTTAACCATAAAAAGACTGGAGCAACTGGAGATAAATGCGCGGAAGATAGCCGAGAGCCGGGTAAGATTGGTGCGGTATGCCGGGGTTTTAATTAGTCTGATGCTTATTATTTTGTTTTATTAGGGGGATTAGTCTTGGATTTTAATTTAATTTTTAAAATTGCCGGGATCGGGATCTTTATCTCAATTATTAATATGGTATTAAAGCAGGCCGATAAGGAAGAACAGGCTCAAATGCTGACACTGGTCGGGGTAATTCTTGTTTTAATGGTAGTTATTCAATTAATCAGTGAATTGTTCAACGATGTACGCAGTGTTTTTCAATTTTAGGTGGTAGAAATGGTTATCTGGCAGATTGTAGGATTAGCCCTGCTGGCTTCAATCTTTATTATCTTAATTAGACAGCAAAGGCCGGAGCTTGCTTTTTTACTCAGTCTGGTTACCGGTTTAATTATCCTTAATCTGATTCTGGACCAGATCGGTATTGTGGTTAATTTACTACAACAAATTGCCGAAAAAGCCCGGATTGATTTGATTTATTTTAATACAATCATCAAAATCATTGGTATTGCTTATATTGGCGAATTCGGGGCGGAAATAACCAGGGACAGTGGAGAGACGGCCCTAGCCAGTAAAATTGAACTGGCAGCAAAAATAATAATCATGATCCTGGCGATACCGATTATGATCTCATTAATTGAAACGATAATTGAATTAATTCCATGATTTTGAAGAGGGAGTAACATGAAATATGCCAAAATTTTGTTATTACTAGCAATTGTTTTACTGAGCACCGGACCGGTAATGGCTGTAGAGCAAACTGCTAGTGAAGATATTATCTTAAAACAGCTGGATCAGATTAATCTGGAGGATTTACAACAGGAGATAGAAAAAATAAACCGGGAGGTAGAAGATTATCTCCCGACCTTAAACCTAAAAGAGCTTTTATTAAGCTTTATGCGGGGAGAACTCCAATTGGACTGGCGGGAGCTGCTCAGCTCAATTCTCAAATACCTGGGAAAAGAGGTAACCGCTAATTTTAGTATCCTCGGTCAGATTATCATTTTGTCGTTGCTCAGTGCTGTGCTGGGGGTTTTTCATCAATCGTTTTCCAGCAAGACAATTGGGAATACGATTAATATCCTGATTTTTATGATCCTGGCGCTCTTGCTATTGCAAGCTTTTCAGTTGGCAATTCAAATCGGTATACAGGCAGTCGATAATATGGTTTCCTTTATGCATGCTTTACTGCCGGTGTTATTGAGCCTGCTGGTCAGCATGGGTGCCCTGACTTCGGCGGCACTCTTTCATCCTCTGACTTTTTTGATTATATCTTTATTCGGTTCACTGATCAAATATATTATTCTGCCGCTGGTCTTTATTTCTGCCGTTTTATGTATTGTCACCCATTTTAATCAGGAGTTTTCCCTTTCCCGCTTGGCTGGTCTTTTTCGAGAAATAAGCATTAGCTTATTGGGGTTAACAATGATTATTTTTGTCGGGGGTTTATTGATCCAGGGCGGGGCGGCGGCTGTCACCGATAGCCTGACCCTGCGGACAGCTAAATACCTGACCGGGACTTTCGTTCCGGTTATTGGCGGTATTTTCGCTGATGCTGTCGACCTGATTGTCAGCTGTTCGCTGATCATTAAAAATGTCCTTAATATCTTTGGTGTACTGGCTATTATCGTTATTATTGCCCATCCAATTATTAAAATTATTGCCCTGATTTTTGTTTATAAATTGGCCGGTGCTTTGCTTCAGCCGATCGGGGATCATCGCTTGGTAGAGATCCTCAATACCCTCGGCAACAGTTTGATTATTGTTTTTTTGGTGGTCAGTGCGGTATCATTGATGTTCTTCATTATGATTACGATTATCGTCGGCTCAGCAAATCTTACCGTGATGATGAGGTGATTGAGCGATGGAACAGCTCAGTAGTTGGGTGAAAAATCTGATCTTTATTATCCTATTTGCCGCATTACTGGAGATGTTTCTTCCCGAAGGTAGTATGAGAAAATATGTCAAGGTTGTGATCGGCTTCTTCGTGCTCAGCATTTTTATTCTGCCGCTAACTACTGTTTTGCGGGGTGAAGTATTAACGATCTATCCGTTCTTACCGGATAATTTAGACCTAAATCAATGGGAAGAGATTAAAACTAAGGGGGAAGTGGTGGAAAAAGCTAATCGGGAACTAATTAAAGATTATTATAGTCAACGGATTAAAGACAGAATCCAGGAAGTAATCGAGCTGGATTTCCCGGACCAGAGTAAAGAGATTAATCTAACCCTTAATGACGAATATCAGTTAACCTATCTCCAAATCATTCTCGGTTCCCCCGGTAATATTGACAGGGTGGAGATAGAGCCGGTCAGGATTGGAGGCGGAGAGGAGGTCTCTGAGCCAGCCGGCGCTAAGAGTAAAGCCGTTCCGCTCCAGAATTTAAAGAAAAAAATTGCTCAATTGTTTCTGCTGCCATTAAATCACATTGAGATTAAGTACCAGGAGGGGAGGGAATAATTTGAATTTTCTAAAGGAGTTACTAAACATTTTTATGGTCGGGGATGAGCAGGGTGGTAATCACAAGATCTATCGGTATATAATCCTGCTGGGAATGCTTGGGGTGCTATTCCTGCTTTTTGGTGGCAGCTTTTTTCTAAATACTGGTTCTGATCAGCCGGCGCCGGTTGATTCCTCCCCGATTAAAAGCCACAGCGACAGCAAAACCGTTTATGGAGAAAAACTGGCCAGTGAACTGGAGGAGATTATCTCCCTGATCAAGGGAGTCGGTACGGTTAAAGTCAAGGTATATATAAAAACAGGAGTTAGCTATAATTATGAATATAATGATGATCAGGTTAATAAAATTACCAATGAGACTGATCAAGACGGTGGGGAAAGGAGGATTGAAGAAGATAATCAGGAAAGGGAGCTGGTAATTATCCAGGATGCCGGCGGAAATGAAACCCCGGTAGTAAAGAAAGAAATTTTTCCCGAGCTAAGTGGGATACTGATTGTAGCTGAGGGAGCAGAAGTAAGCAGAATTAAGTATGATATTATCAGAGCGGTAAGCAGTCTACTCGATTTGCCTGTACATAAAATTAGTGTTTTACCATTTGAAAGGGGGTAAGCTAAATGATGCTAAGAAGGAAATCGATCTGGTTGGTAATATTGATGATCTGGGTCGGGATGGTGACATCGATCATTATCTATCAGGGTAATGACTACCTGGCCCTGGAGCGTGTGACCTCAGATAAGGTTGATCTCGTTAATCCGGAAATGAAAACAGTTGATGCCAATCCGCAGAGTGATCAATCAACCAAGATCAATTTCACTCAAGCTCGCGATGGAGAAAGCGGGAAGGATTTTTTTATTGAATACCGCCTGGAAAGGGATAAGGCGAGGAGTGAACAAATCAATATTTATCGGGAAATGATCAATAATCCCAATACGGATCCGGCGGCCAAAAAGGAGGCAACCAGGAAGATGCTGCAATTAACCGAAAAAATGGAAAAAGAGTTGGAAATTGAGAGTCTTATTAGGGCCAGGGGTTATCAGGATGCGCTGGCTTATATCCATAATAATGCCGTTGATGTTATTATTCAAACCAATGGTTTGCAGAAAGAGGATGTGGCCAGAGTGGGTGATATAATAGTAAAATCAACTGGTTTTGGTTTTAAAGATGTGACGATCATTGAAAAAAGAATTGACGGTAAATGAGACCTCAGCTAAATGGCTTTCCCGCTGAATGATCTTAGAAAACTGGCGGTGGCCAGACCGGTAGTTTTCTAATTAATCCCCCGATAGTCCTTAAAATAGTTGCTTTTAAAGATAAATAAAGGATATTTTAGATATTTAGAGAATTAGTATAGGTATATTCCACTTGAAAATTTCTTTTAAGTTGGATAAAATGAATAAGCAAGTGGTAAAATATATTAAGATGTTGAACGAGGGGGGCAATTTGATGAAGCTAGACCAGATCAAATCTTTACTAGATATGATTAAAGAGACTGATGTAACTGAAATAAATGTGGAAGAAGAGGACTTTAAAATAAAGATTACCAGAGGATGTCAGCGGGTTGAGCCAGCCGATACATTCCGATATATCCAAACTAATGCTGTTCAGGGTGAACAGCATGAACAAGTGGAGGAGATCAAACCTAATCAGGAGGAAGTAGTCGCACCGATGGTCGGGATCTTTTACCGATCGCCTTCGCCCGATGCCGAACATTTTGTCGAGAAGGGTGATATTGTTAATCCTGGTGATACCTTGTGTATAATTGAGGCAATGAAATTAATGAATGAAATTGAAGTGGAGACAAGGGGTAAGATCCTGGAGGTTTTGGCGGAGAACGGACAGCCAGTAGAATATGGAGAACCCCTCTTTATTATTGAACCACTAAAATAGGGGGGGAGTCAACATGTTTAATAAAGTACTAATTGCCAATCGAGGAGAAATTGCTGTTCGGGTGATCAGGGCGCTGAAAGAATTATCGATCCCTTCTGTCGCGATCTACTCGGAGGCTGACCGTAATGCCCTTCATACTAAACTAGCTGATGAGGCCTTTTGTGTCGGACCAGCCAGCTCTAATCAGAGCTATTTGAATATCCCCAGCATTATGACTGTTGCGGAAGTGTCTGGTGCTGATGCCATTCATCCCGGTTATGGATTCCTGGCCGAAAATTCCCATTTTGCCGAGGTGTGTGAAAGCAGTGGTGTTAAGTTTATCGGCCCCAATTCTGAAGTTATTGCTTTAATGGGCGATAAAGCTAAAGCGCGGGAGACGATGATTAAGTATGGGGTGCCGGTAGTTCCGGGAACAGAGGAAGATAATCTGGATGAGATCGATCAGGTGTTGGGATTAGCTGAAGAGTTAGGGTATCCGGTAATTATTAAAGCAGCGGCCGGCGGTGGCGGCAAGGGGATGCGGATAGCTCATAACCCGCGCGATCTCAAGAGCTCGGTGCAAACAGCCCGGGCTGAGGCTAAAGCTGCTTTTGGAAATTCAGCTGTCTATCTGGAGAAATACCTGGAAGAACCACGCCATATTGAGTTCCAGATCCTGGCTGATGAACATGGTAACATAATCCACCTGGGTGAGCGGGATTGTTCGATTCAGCGACGCCATCAGAAGATTCTGGAGGAGGCACCTTCGCCGATCCTTAGTGCTGAGCTCAGGGAAGAGATGGGGAAGATGGCCGTCAAAGTAGCCAGTTCTGTCTCATATTCTAACGCCGGGACCGTGGAATTTCTGCTAGACAATCAGAATAGATTTTACTTTATTGAAATGAATACCAGAATTCAGGTCGAACACCCGATAACAGAATTGGTTACCGGGATTGATTTGGTCAAAGATCAGATCAGAATAGCGGCCGGTGAGGAATTGGCCTATCGACAAAACGATATCCGGATCAATGGGGTAGCCCTGGAGTGTCGAATTAATGCCGAGGATCCACTCAAAGGTTTTATTCCCTCGGCCGGACAAATTGACCAGTATATTGTCCCCGGCGGTCCCGGGATCAGGATCGACAGTGGTATTTATCCCGGATATTATATTCCCCCCTATTATGATTCGATGTTGGCGAAATTAATAGTATGGGAAAAAGACCGGGAAAAAGCATTAATCAGATTGGAACGGGCTTTGGGTGAATTTATGATTGACGGGGTTAAAACTACTATTCCTTTTCATTTAAGGATTGTAAATAATGCTTATTTCCGCAAGGGTGATTACCATACTAATTTTATTCATAGCCGGATCAATGCGGAAAAGTAATTATTAAGTTTTATCAAGTCTTTTTACTTAAGATAATAAGGGGTGAATTTTCAGGATGGAAGAGAAAAAAAATCTTGGTTCGATCAAGATTGCTAATGAAGTTGTTGCTATTATTGCTAGCCTTGCTGCCACTGAAATAGAAGGGGTTGCCGCAATGAGCGGCGGTGTCACCGGCGGTATAGTTGAGATGTTGGGCTACAAAAAGGGGATTAAAGTAGAAGCCGGAGTAGAAGAGTGTAATGTCGATCTGTCGGTAATCATTGATTATGGGTCAACTATTCCGGAAGTAGCCGAGCAAATACAGATCAATGTCAAACAGGCGATTGAAAGTATGACCGGTTTAAAGGTTGTGGAAGTAAATGTCCATGTCCATGATGTACAGTTTGCCGATGATGATAAAAAACCGGAAGAGGAAGAAGAGTAGATAGATGGGGGGAACTAAGGTGAATCTCTTTTATCGGACGGTAATTTTTCTGATCACCATACTCTTTATGTTTGCATCCTTACTGCTGGCGATCTATTGTTTTGGCTTAGCGGAAGGCGAGCTGCTCCCCCGAATGGTAAATGTACTTTACCGTCAATGGGAGGCAGGGATACTCTTTATAATTGCCTTTATAGCTGGTGCCTGGATCATCTATCCCTTTTTTGTGAAGGAAAAGGAGATATCTTTAATTAGTAAAAACGAACTGGGTGTGGTTAACATCAGTATCAATGCCTTAGATAACCTGGTCAATAATATTGCTTTAGAACAGGAAGGGATTATCTCCATTGACAACCGACTTAAAGCTACGGAAGAGGGTCTTTTGATCTCTTTAAACGGTCAGGTTAATCCTACAATTCCGATCCCGGCTATTGCGGAGAATTTACAGACTGTTGTTAAGACATATATTGAAGAGACTACTGGTGTTCAGGTGGCCGGAGTAAGGGTATTGGTCGAAGGAGTCAATGAAAAGAAAAGAAAGAAGATGGAGATAGGGTGATTTTATGGATAAGGTGAAATGGGATGATCTCCAACGATTTTTTTCATTAAATAAAGGGAAAATGATAGGTGGTATCATCGGTTTTTTAATCGGGATTATGGTTTTATTGATCGGCTTCTTAAAATCGATTTTAATCATTTTATTTATCGTCGTTGGTTATTATATCGGCTCACACTGGGATACGAAAAAGGATATGAAAAAAATACTGGATCGGCTTTTGCCGAAACACTTTAAGTAGAGTAAAGGGGTAAAAAAGATTGAAAGTAAGCAGACGCCAGGAAAGAATCTGGGCATTACAGGCCCTTTATCGGCTGGATTTGATTGATGACATGGATCTTAGGGCAGCCGATAAAGGGATTAGCGACATTAAAACCAGAGAAAACATCGATGATCAGCCTTATTACTTTGAAAAAATAGTTAAAGGGGTGCTTACACAGCAAGGAAAATATGACCGGCAGATTAATCTAAAGGCCATTGATTGGAAGATTAATCGCATGGCTTTGATTGATCGAAATATTTTAAGAATTGCTCTGTATGAATTGGATAATAATCTGCCGGTTGGAGTAGTTATTAATGAAGCGGTGGAACTGGCCAAAGAATATGGGGATGAAAAATCAGCCAGTTTTATTAACGGTATTTTGGCTAAAATATAGAAGTCCGGCTCATGATGAGCGGACTTTTTTTAATATATAGGAAATTAT
>JAKSCG010000238.1 GCA_022360715.1 Halanaerobiales bacterium | reverse complement strand
ATTTTGTTTTAATTCTAATATTTCAGGTAATGCCTCTTGTACATAATCGACACCCTTTACCGCTTCTTTAAGATTATCAAATGTATGAATTCTTGCCATAGATTCGTGTATTAATTGCTCATCAACAATACCTTCATCCTTCAAAAATTCAAATTGCTCTCTGATTTTATCTTTTACTGTATCTAGCGTATCAGATTTTCTATTGTACATATTCACTTCAATGCCTTTTCTACTAAATACTATGGCAAAGCTAAATCCAATAAAGCCACATCCCAACACTGCCACTTTTTTTACATTCTCAGGTTTCTTCATGTTATGCTCACTCCTATCTTTATGGTATCAGACCTGATTTTTACTCTCCCTGCAGCCATCCATCTTGTTCATAAGCTGGATTTGGATATTCATAAAATCCTCTACCCGATTTTTCTCCCAACGCCCCTCTTTGAATCATTTCATCTAATGCCTTAGGTGGTTTATCCTTTTCATCTTGGCTTTCAGCATAGTAGCTATACTCTATATCCCTTACCACATCCATGCCCACTTTATCCATCAATGCAAATGGCCCATAGTTCGTTCCCCATTCCAACACAAATGCTCTGTCAAAATCGCTGGGATCAATATATCCCTCTGCCCAGAGATTTAAACATTCTTTTTTCATAGCACGCCATACTCTATTTAATGAAAACCCTTTAATTTCTTTATTGGTTATAATAGGTATGTGTTTGTTGGATTTTAAAAAAGCTAATATTATCTCCTTAGTTTTGTCTGAAGTGTTTAAATTCCACATCACTTCCACTAAATCATCTTTTATTGGCGTCATAAAATTCACATTAAAGGTCTTATCTTTTCTTTTTACATTAACACCTATATCAGAACTTTTTAAGGATGAGCTATTGGTCGTAAGCAACGTTTTTTCCGGTGATAATGCGTCAATTTCAGCCCAAACCTTTTGCTTTAACGCTAGCTTTTCCGGCACATTCTCAATAACTAAGTCCGCATCCTTTAGTGCATCCTGTAAAACATTTACTACGTTCACTCTTTTTAATGCATCATTCTTATCTTTCTCAGTTATTTTTCTTTCTCCAACATATTCAGAAAGCCATCCTTTAATTTTTTTCATTGCTCTTTTTGTTGCCTCTTGGCATAAATCAAAAACAACTACATCTTTGTCGTATAAAGCACTTCTGAAAGCTAGCATAGAGCCTTGAGTTCCTGCACCTATAATCGTAACTTTTTTTATTTT
>JAKSCG010000056.1 GCA_022360715.1 Halanaerobiales bacterium | reverse complement strand
ACTGAAGGGGAGGGTGATAGCAGTCAAAAGTGCTGAAAGGGTTTCCTTTTATTCATACCTGATAGGATTTATTGCTGCACCGCTCGGAACCGTTATCTTGTTATATGGTGCAAAAGAAGCAATCAATAAATTGATTATTGCAGGAATTTATGGCAGTTCAGCCTTAACTAAAAACAGCTAAATGTCCCTTGTATTAAGTGCTTGATTTATTTTTTTGAGGAGGTTTTTTATGGCGATTAACCCAGAACAACATTCAATTAAAAAAACTGCTATATTGCATTTGTTACCGGGATTATTATTATTGCTTTTTTTTATAATTATGGCACCACTTTTGCACAAACTGGGATTACCATCAATGTTTACAATATACCTTGCAGCTTTATTAATTCTTATCCCTTTTGAACTTGGCTATTTATTCTATCTAGGTAAAAAAGAAAATAACCGGTTTTCACTAAAGGGAATTGTCCTTTGCCGTGAGAAGATTCCCATTTGGCAGTACTTTGTATTGGTACCTGTTCTTACCGGTTGGAGTATTATTTGTTTCGCATTTATAGCACCGCCAATAGATAGTTATTTAATAAAAACCTTTTTCTCCTGGTTACCGCATTGGTTCTTTTTGGATGACTTTGTTAATAATATTTCCCTATATTCCAAATCTGTAGTTATAGCGACATGGGTATTAGGATTAGTGCTTAATGGAATTGGGGCACCGATTGTCGAAGAACTATATTTTCGTGGGTATCTGCTGCCCAGAATAGCCTGTCTGAAAAGGTGGGGGCCTTTAGTAAATGTTTTATTATTCTCGCTTTATCATTTTTTTACACCATGGCAAAATCCGGTAAGAATTCTGGCTCTTTTGCCTATGGTTTATGTGGTATGGTGGAAGAAGAACATATATTTAGCTATTTTTACCCACTGTTTAGTAAATATCGGTGGTGTGCTTACCATGATACCATTAATTTTTGGGTGATTTTATTATTAGATGTAAGGTCATATTTTTGCATGTTCTGTAAAAAAAAGCTGCCTCATTTTGAGACAGCACCGACATGGGAGTCTCGGTGATAAATCACCTGCTGATTATTATCAGGGTGTTCAAGAAAAAACAATTAAGCCAAAAGCATTTATTGCCTAGGGTGAAAAACTAAGCATGACTAAGTATTACATAATTAGTTTTAAGAAGGTGATGTTATTAAAAATGATGAGAGAGTATCCTTTTATTCACATTTCGCAGGTTTTATTGCGGCGATAATTGGAACCATTATATTGTTATATATATCAAAAGAAGCAACTGATAAATTAATTATTTCTATGGTTTATGGTAGTTCGGTTATATTTCTGTTTTTAGCAAGTTCATCATATCATTATTTTAAAAAAGAGGACGATGAAGTATCAATTTGGCGCAAATTGGATCATATTGCTATATTTATTATGATTGCCGGGACATATACTCCAATATGTTTTCTATACCTTACAGGGTATTGGCGCTGGAGTATCATTATTATCCAGTGGATATTAGTATTTGGAGGGCTCTTCTTTAAATTTTTTTATTTAAAAGCCCCACGCTATTTGTATACATTAATTTATTTACTGATGGGCTGGATGATTATAGTATCAATTAGGCAGCTTTTAGCCAGCATGCCCGGCAGTTCAGTCTTACTGCTTTTATTGGGAGGATTAGCTTATACCACCGGGGCAATTTTTTATATTGTAAAAAAACCTAAGCTCAGGAGCGGATTTGGCTTCCACGAAATCTTTCATTTTTTTATCCTGTTGGGAGCATTTTTCCATTATATCTTGGTTTATAACGGCCTTACTTAAATTGTGTTTGTACATTCTTAAAAAAGTAAACTTTTTTGGAGGTGCTACAAGTTGAGCATTCATCAATATGACGATAAGATGAGGCCGGATCAGGAATTTATCACGGGGGATCTGTCTTTTTTAGTAGAAGGTAATCATGGTCGATTACTGGACGGCCGGAGAACAACTGGTTTTATTGAAAAATATGATCCGGCTAGTGCAATGTTTAAATGGAGAATTACTAAATATGAAGATAAAGGGACATACTGGGATATGCCGGCTGAAGCAGTTAAAAATTTTCAATTCGAGAAAGATGCAAAAAGGTTGGAGCAAGGGCAGATTAAGATAATACGGGAGCAAATCGAACAGTTTAAAGAAAAACTAGTGATAAAGGTAGAGGAGAGTCAACGAAAGAAAACAGAAGACAGAATTAAAACCCAAAAAAAGGTGATCGATAAGTGGCTGGGAGAGAACTCTTTATTTTTTAAAAGTAATCAAGCAATAGACTTTTCTACATTTCAAGGTGTTGAGATGCTGTCCAGAGACCTGCAGGAATACATGAAAACAGTGAATTTAAGTAAAATTGAAGAAAAAACGGCTAATTTGGTAGCTTTGAATCCCAATTCAGGTGAATGGATTAAGGGCATGGAAATAGTATTAGCAGAGATCGGTTTAGTTCCTTACCATGGGAAAATACCCCGAACCGACGATATCTTTAGTGGGATTGGCCGTAAAGAAAATAGACGGGAATATTTAATTAATAGATTAGCTTTTATCCAGTCATATTTTAGTTTATTTAAGCTCACAGAGGTAGTTCTCTATCGAGGGATGAGCACTGAAGAGGGATGGTTAGAGCTACCGAGAAGCCTTTTGTCCTGTACCTTTAAGCTGGAGGTAGCTCAAGCATTTAGTGATTTTGTTAGTGAAAGCAAGTACAAAAACTCTTATTTACTTAAAATGACCTGTCCGGTAGAACGCTTATTTATGACATTTCTAGAGACAGAAGCACTGAACAGACAATACAAAGAGGCCGAGGCCTTAGTTTTATATCATGAAAAGATCAGTATATAATTATAAAATGATTAGCGAAAATGAAATTAATACAAAAACACGAAATTGATTGGGAGGTTAAATATGACAACAACTCTTTATTATTTTACCGGAACAGGAAATTCCTTAAAGATGGCCAAGGATATCTCGCAAAATTTAGGTAATAGTGAGTGTGTATCAATACCAAAAGCACTAGAGCAAGATCAGAAAATTGAAGCACCGGAAGTTATGGGGATTGTATTCCCAGTGTATTATTATGGAGTTCCACAGATCGTCCGCAAATTCATTGAAACAGTTAATTTAGATAAAACAAAGTATATATTTGTAGTTGTCACTTTTGCCAAGGGCCTTCCGGGGGGTGCAATTTCCCAAATAAAAAAAGTACTACATTTAAAAGGGAAGGAACTTTCTTCAGGATTTTACGTGAGAATGGTAGATAATTTTATTTTGTGGACATGGGATGTGACTAGTGAGAAAAAACATAACTCTTTACATCAAAATGCCGAGCGGAAGGCGGAAGAAATTGCTCAGATAGTAGCTGAAAGAGGAAGTAAAGTTGAGCAGGGTTTAATGGAGCATATAGGTCCATTTATACTAAATTATCAGGGCTTTTTAAACAAGGTCAATACCGGAGATAAAGACTTCTACTCAACAGAAGAGTGTAATTCTTGTGGTCTATGTGCTAAGGTATGTTCGGTAAAGAATATTAAAATGGTGGATGGAAAGCCTTTATGGCTAAGTCTAACTTGTCAAAGGTGTCTTGCATGCCTGCACTTATGCCCTAAAAAATGCATCCAGTTTGGTGAAAAAACTAAAAAACGCAAGAGGTATGTCAACCCTTTTATCAAGATAAATGAGCTTATTAATGAAGATTAATTAACAAAAGAAAGAGGGAGCGGTTAATAATCCCCTTGCTTTAGCTGAGTGTAATTTAATGATTAGCAAGGCTGATCGAAGGAGGAAGAAAATGAAGGAACGATATGATACTTACTGTGGGCTATACTGTGGTAGTTGTGAGGTCTTTTTAGCAAACAGGAAGGGATTGGTCGATGAGCTAGCCCGGGAGTGGGAGATGAATCCGGCTGATCTGTGATGTAACGGATGTAAGGATGAACTTGTGGCAACTTTTTGTCGAAGCTGTAAGATTAAAGGGTGTGCTGAAGACAAAGGTATTGGTTTTTGTTTCCAATGTGCTGATTATCCATGTAAAATATTAAGTGATTTTAAAAATGATCACCGACCACATCATTCGATCGTCCTATATAATCTCGCTTTAATTAAAGGTAATGGCTTAAATAAATGGCTTAAAGAGCAGGAAATAAGATGGAGTTGTCCAGGCTGTGGAGAGAAGTATTCCTGGTATGATGAAAGTTGTTTAAACTGTAATAGTGCTCTTAAAAATTGTTTAGATGATGAGAAAGAATTGGAAGACTAGTATAGCGATTGCTCTATGGAGGTGCAACGATGAACGAGATATATCAAACATATTATAACTCCCCGCTCGGGCAGATCGAGCTTACCGGAACAAAAGAAGGGATTATTTCAATAATGTTTCGTGAAGATGGGGAGCAGACCAAAGATATTCCAGTTGTACTGGCAGAATGTTATCAGCAAATTGATGAGTATTTTCAGGGAAAGCGCCACAGTTTTTCATTTAATTATGTCCTGAACGGTACCGAATTTCAAAATAAGGTTTGGGCCGAATTGGCAAAGATTCCTTATGGTGAAACGGTTTCCTATAAAAATATTGCCGAAGGGATCGGTAATGTAAAAGCAATTAGAGCAGTGGGTAGGGCTAATGGTAAAAATATGCTCAATATAGTTATCCCCTGTCATCGGGTGATTGGTGCCAATGGCTCACTGACCGGTTATGGAGGAGGGTTGTGGAGAAAGGAATGGTTAATAAATCATGAGCAAAAAAATATGGGTTGTTCTAAAATGTGACCTTTTTCAAGATTTTATATCATGAAAAGATCAACATTTAAGATTGATTGGAGTGATTTACTTGAAGGATTTAACAAGTATACAGGGAATTGGTTATGATCAGCTTAATCATTTATTGCATTTAGCAAAAGAAATAAAAGGAAAGAGGCAAAAGGGTATTAATTTCAGGCCACTTTCCGGAAAAACAGTTATTACATCATTTCCTCCGACTAGCCTTAGAACGAGGGTTTCCTTTGAAACAGGTATATTTCAACTGGGTGCTCAATCATTAAATATGCTTATTAACTTTGAAGATAAAGAACCGGTTGAAGATAAAGTGGGATATCTTAATAATTGGATTGATTACTTAGTAATAAGACATTCAGAGCAGGGCATGATTGAAAAAATTGCCGGGTTAGCGGGGTTTTCAGTTGTAAATGCTATGTCCTCAAAATACCACCCATGCGAAATTTTAGCAGATTTACAGACTATTCAAGAGTTACGAGGAGATCTAGCAAGCCTTAAATTTGTTTTTGTCGGGGAAGGCGCCAATATTTCAAACTCATGGTTTAATGCGGCAGCTAAATTAGATTTGAATCTTACGCAGGCTTGTCCAAAAGGCTATGAGGTTGAGGAGGAGATATTTGAATATGCTAAAGCCCATTCCAAAGGCGAAGTAAAAATTACAGAAAACATTGAGAGTGGTCTGGAAAATGCAGATATAGTATTAACAGATGGCTGGCCAGTTGATGAGCATGATCAAGAAGGATTTAATAAATTCAAGCCTTATACAATTACATTAGAAAAAATAAAAATTGCGGACAAAGACTGTTTAGTTAATCCATGTCCTCCATTTACTAGAGGACAAGAGGTCGCTGAGGAAGTTATAAAATCAAAGTATTTTATAGGTTATCAAGCTAAAGAGAATTTGCTATATATGCAGGAAGCCATTTTAGCCAGTTTAAAACCAAATAAAACTATGTAAAGAATTAGCTATACCATTACCTTAATTATTTCACTCTGTTTTGCATAAGATCTCAATCTCGGAATAAATATCCCTACACTCAATGGTAAAACCCCCGTTTGAGCTTTCCTTTAGTGAAGATAAATACAATTCTCTCTGTTTAGCCAGATTTGGACAGAGAGATATTTTTATATCATCGCTTAAAATTAAAAAAATCTTCGCAATTTTCAACGCGAAAATAGTGCTTTAGGCCGGAAAAAAAGGGATAAGCTTAAATAAAATGTTAAAAATTATTAATTTATCCTTGACTATTTTTTCCGATTACATTATAATAAAAACACGGAAATTGTATTTGTATACAATTGAGTTTATTTTTTTTATTGTCTAAATATTGAGGGGAGATCTTACCATGCAAAAATTGCCCAGGTTAGATGACAGAACAAGTAAAGTGCAAAAAGCCTATACTGTCATTAAAAACTCAATTATCAATATGGATATTAAACCGGGAGAAGCCTTGCCGGAGGAAAAATTGGTAGAGCAATTAGGGATTAGCAGAACACCGATCAGGGCAGCTTTGAACAAATTAGCCTATGAAGAGCTGGTAGTGATTTATCCGGGAAAAGGTACTTATGTTGCTGAGGTTTCTTATAAAAGTATGGTTAATACCCTCCAGATTAGAGAGGTCCTTGAAAATTTATCGGTTAAATTAGCCGCTCAATCAACTAATCCTCAGCAATATCTGAAGGAATTGGCCGAGACTATTGATTGTCAAAAGCGATCGGTGGAAAAAAAACATGGTGTCTTGGAGTTTCTGGAATATGACAATAAATTCCATGCAATTATTTGCGAAATGGCCGATAATATTATTTTAAAGAAGGAAATAGAGAATTTAAAAAATAAATTTAACCGTTTTGTTATTTTATCAAAAAGTTTAAATACCCGGGCCGGAAAGGTGATTGAAGAACACCGGATGATCTTGCAAGCCTTAAAAACAAAAGACCCGGTTAGTTCAGTTGCGGCGATGACTATGCATATTCGTAATGTAAAGCTAGGGATCGAAGACGGGATTAAGAATATCTTTAATGATAACAAGTTGGACTAGGGGGGTTGTTCCAATAATGAGAACTATTACTGAACGAATGAAGCAAGTACCCTATGCCGGGATTAGAGTAGTTTATGAAAAAGCTAAAAAATTAGAAAGCCAGGGGAAAAAGATTATACATATGGAGATTGGCCGGCCGGATTTTGATACACCGGCAGTGATTAAAGAAAAAGCAATAGATGCTTTGCAAAAGGGTTTTGTCCATTATACGTCCAATTTTGGATTGGATGAACTAAGGGAAGCAGTTGCCCGAAAGATGACGGAAGAAAATCAGGTTCCGACCAATTTCCAGGAGGTTATTATTACCCCCGGGGCCAGTGCGGCACTGGCAGTGGCTATTTTGGGACTTCTGGATATTGATGAAGAGGTTTTAATCCCTTCGCCACTATATCCGGCTTACCCTAAACTGGTTACGATGGCCGGAGGTATACCGGTCACGGTTCCTTTGAATTTTAAAAACGGCTTTAAATTGACTGTTGATGCCCTGGAAAAAAGGGTTACCGATAAGACCAAAATGTTAATTATTAATACACCGCATAACCCGACCGGCGCTGTTTATGGCGATCAAGAGTTAAGTGATATTGCAGAGTTTGTCCGGGAAAAAGACCTGATTGTAATTGCTGATGAATGTTATGAAAAAATAGTATTTGACGGAGAACACATTAGTATGGCCCGTCTGCCGGGAATGAAAGAAAGAACAGTAACCGTCAATAGTACTTCCAAAACCTTTTCGATGACCGGATGGAGGATTGGTTTTCTTACTGCCCCGCTCGCGATGATTAACTCTATTGTCAAAGTCCAGCAAAATCTGACGATCTGTGCGCCATCTTTTGCGCAAATTGGCAGTATAGTTGCTTACGAAAAGGGTGAAGAGTTAATTAAGGAGATGATTAGTGAGTTTACACGGCGAAAGAGCATTGTTACCGATTGGCTCCAACGCACTAAAAAAATTGAATATGTGGAACCGGGTGGAAGCTTATATGTATTTCCTTCAATTCACAAACTGGGAATGAGCTCAGAGCAGTTTAGTGATTATATTTTAAATGAAGCCGGAGTGGCAGTTGCCCCGGGTAAGGACTTTGGTCCAAACGGAGAGGGTTTTGTTCGAATTGCTTTTACTTGTTCTACCCAGGAGCTCACCGAAGGTATGGAAAAAATAAAAAAAGCCATTGATCGCCTTTAACTGAGCAAGGACAAGATTAAGTTTTTAGCAATTACTTGATTTTGATTATAGATTGATTTCAGGGTAAAGGAGGGGATAGATGGAATAATTATTTATTAGTCGCTTTGCTTTTAAAAATAATACTAACTGAGGTGGGATTTTATGTTTAGCAAAAGAAAACTGTTAATTGTAAGTGCTATGCTAATAGTTATGCTCTTGGTCTCCGGAATGTTGGGCGCCAAAGACAAAGTTCTTCGGATCTCCAATTCAGGACCGGCTGATCCTACAGACAGGACAGTTATTGCTAATGACATTTTTAAAAGGATCGTTGAACAACGTACCGGTGGGGAAATTAAAGTTCAAGTTTTCCATGCCTCACAACTGGGTAATGAGCGGGAAAGTTATGAAGGGATTATGTTAGGTATAATTGATATGGGAACTCTAACTACCGGTCCTCTACCAGGTTTTTTTGAAGATATCATGGTGCTGGATATACCCTATCTCTTTAAGACCAATGCTTTGGCCTGGAAAGTAATGGATGGTTCTTTTGGTCAGGAAATTTCTAATGAATTACGTAAAAAGACAGGTATCAGGGCTTTAGCCTGGACTGATCATGGGTTTAGACATTTTACCAATAAAGTAAGACCAATTTCAAGTCCGGCTGATATGAAAGGATTAAAGATTAGAACGATGGAAAATCCGGCTCATATGAAGATGGTGGAAGCACTAGGTGCTGCTCCAACCCCGCTGGGTTTTAATGATTTATATATGGCTTTGCAACAAGGGGTTGTTGATGGTCAGGAGAACCCAATAACCTTGATGAGAAATATGAAATTTTATGAAGTACAAGATTATCTTGTCGTTGACGGACATGTTTATAATTACCTCGGTCTCTTTATTAATGATAAAAAATTCAACTCCTTTTCCAAGGAAGAACAGAATATTATCATGGATGCTGCTGAGGTCTGGAAAGCGGTTCATGCCGGTTATACCCAGGTTCAGGTCCAGAGAGGTTACGAAGAATTAGAAAAGGCCGGTATGAAGATTACTTTCTTAAGTGCCAGCCAAAAAGAAGCATTTAGAAAAGCTACTCAGGACCATGTTATTGATTATGTCGAGAGCAAGATCGGCCGAAAATGGATTGACAAATTGCTGCTTGCGATTGACGAAGCCGAAGCAGAATTATATAAAAAATAATAATAAATAGCTGGATCAGAAGAAGGGATTGTCTGTGGTGGCAATCCCTTCTTCCAAAAAGTAGCAGGATAGGGGGTTTTAAATTGGGAAAACAGGGCAGCACAAAATTTTACCACCTTTTTGATAACTTAGTTAAAAAGATTAACTGGCTTCTTAAAATGATCATTATCTTACTCTTGATTATAATGACAGTCACCGTACTATTACAGGTTTTTTTCCGTTTTGTTATAAAAAATTCTTTGCCCTGGTCAGAAGAATTGGCAAGATATATCATGATTTGGCTGGTAATGTTATCGGCAGGCCTTGCTTTTGATCAAAATTCCCATATCGGTGTGGATTTTATCGTTGATTATATTACTAATCCTGGTTTTAAGAAAGTCGTAAAACTATTTAGTTACTTTTTAATCGGATTATTTTGTGTATTTATTATTAGCTGGGGTTACCGTTTGGCTGACTCGGTTTCAGTCCAGAAATCCCCGGCAATGAGGATTTCGATGTTCTGGCCTTATTTATCAATCCCCGTGGGGGGAATTATCTTTATGGTGCAAACAATTAAACTAAGCCTGTCAACCTTGCTTGGTGAGGAAGGTGGAGAATCATGATTTGGTTGCTTCCGGTTTTTCTTTTAAGTATGGTTGTCGGCACCCCTTTATCCTTTGTAATTGGTTTGACCGCCCTAATTGCTTTCTTAATTGGTGATTATCCCCTTTTGATGTTAGTACAGAGGTTTTTTAGCGGTCTGGATTCATTTTCGCTGATGGCCGTTCCCTTCTTTATCCTGGCCGGCAATTTAATGAACACCGGGGGTATTACGCAAAAACTGGTAGATTTTGCCCATTCACTAGTCGGACATATCCGAGGCGGCCTGGCTCATACCAATATTGTGGTTAGTATGTTTTTTGCCGGGATCACCGGGTCGGCAGTTGCCGATACTTCGGCTATTGGCTCAATTTTAATCCCGGCGATGATCAAAAAGGGTTATGGTAAAGGTTTTAGTGCGGCAGTAACTGCTTCATCTTCTACGATCGGTCCGATTATTCCGCCGAGTATTTTGATGGTAATCTATGGTATTACTACCGGGGTTTCGATTGGCGGGCTCTTTCTGGCCGGATTAATTCCCGGGATTTTAATTGGGCTGGCCCTAATGGTAGTTGCTTATTTTATTTCGGTGAAAAGAGATTATCCGCAGAGGGAGAGTATGGTAAGTCTGCGGGAATTTTTACGCGATTTCAAAAATGCAATTATTCCCCTAATTGCTCCGTTAATTATTATGGGGGGAATCTTAATCGGTGTATTTACGGCAACGGAAGCCTCGGTAATTGCTGTTGCTTATGCCTTTATTGTCAGCTTTTTTGTTTACGATGAATTAAGTTGGTCAGATCTGCCCAAGATTTTATTGGATTCAGCAATAACTACCGGTTCAATCCTGCTGATAATCGGAACGGCTAATATCCTGGGGTGGATCATAAGTGTTGAGCAGATCGATCAGGTCATTGCCCAGGTATTAACCTCTTTTACCGGTAATAAATATTTGTTTTTACTATTTATCAATATCCTTTTTCTCTTTCTGGGCACCTTTATGGAAGCAGGGGCTACAATAATTATCCTGACCCCGGTTTTGGCTCCAATTGCCGTCCAGTTGGGGATCGATCCTTTGCATTTTGGCTTTGTTACGGTCTTAAATTTAGTTATCGGCTTGACTACCCCGCCCTTAGGTTTATGCCTGTTTGTTGCCTGCGGGATTGCTAAAATTAAGTTGAAAGAGCTGGCGATAGCTATTTACCCCTTTATTTTAGCGGAGATCGCTGTATTAATGTTAGTAACCTATTTCCCGGTCTTTACTACCTGGGTCCCCAGCTTGATGGGTTTTTAATAAAGATCGGGGTATAGTCGCAAGGTTAAGGAAAAAAGCCAGTACATAATTAATTGTATACAGATACAATTTAATATTTTAATATACTAAAGGAGGGATGACTATAGTTGCGAGATAATAAAAGGCAATAAACACTTAACAAACGGGGGATTATTGGTCTTAAACAAAAAATATTTTGGATGTCAGGAATCGGGGCAATCTTCGCCGAAGGAGAAACAGCCGGGTAATTGTATTTAGGATAAAAAATACAACCGGGTTATACTAAATAAAATATAAATACTGGCATAAGTATGAATAAATGTTTTTAAAAAATATTTTGATAAGGTGATCAAGTGATGAACTTTGTTTTTATTGATCAAGATAAAACGATTAAGAGTGAGCAAGATTTGCAACCCTTAAAAAAATATGGGGAAGTAATCATTTATGATCATCCTCCCCGGACTGACCAGGAAATTCTGGCCCGGGCCGAACAGGCTGATGTGATCTTTTTTGCCCTGACCAGGTTTTCCCGGGAGGTTTTTCAGAAATTACCCAGATTAAGGGTCATGCAGTTTCTGGGAACCGGAGTGTGGAATCTGGTAGATGTCGAATTAGCTGAGAGCTTAGGTAAACGGGTCTTGAATGTTGAAGGTTATGGTAATAATGCTGTAGCTGAATACACCATTGCCTTAGCCTTTTCCCTGGCCCGGAATATTCCCAGGAAAGACCAGGAAATGCGGAAAGGAATTTGGGATTTAGGGACAGGAGGTATGGAGATAAAAGACTCAGTCTTTGGGGTGGTAGGAACAGGAAATATAGGTAGTTTAGTCGCCCAAAAAGCTGCTTTACTGGGGGCCAGGGTGCTGGCCTATGATCTAACCAGGTCGCAAGAGTTGCAAAATAAATACGGGATCGAATATGTCAGCCTGGAAGAACTCGTTCAGGAAGCGGATTTTATCACACTCCACGTCAAATACAATGCTGCCACCGATAAAATTATCAATAAAAATGTAATTAAAAAAATGAAGGAAGGTATTTATTTTATTAATACAGCAAGATCAGCCCTGGTAGATAATGAAGCCTTGTATCAGTCCTTAAAAAATCAGAGAATTCGAGGGGCCGCTCTCGATGTCTTTGAGATCGAGCCGCTTAAAAGTTTTGAAATAGCAAAACTGGATAATATCATTACCACACCCCATACCGGATTTTACACGGCAAATGCGACCAGGAATTTGTTAGCGATGTCGATCCAGTCAGTGTTAAAGGAATTAAAATCACTAGATTTAATTAGTTAAATCTAAAGATAAAAGGGGGATTAAGAGTTCCTGTATGGAACGGGTTGACCGATCAATATCATCCTACCCAGATCTTAGCTGATTTTATGACCATCAGATAAAATTTTAACCGTCTGCCGTGAATTAACCTGGTTGATGTCGGGGATGGATGGATACAATTAAAGTAGTAATGGTTGCTACAATCGGCCGATAGGAAACGAGGAGTGTGGTCAAATGGCAAGAATGGTCATTGCCCTGGGCGGGAATGCACTAGGGAAGACTCCGGCTGAACAAAAAAAGGCAGTGAAAAATACGGCTACTGCACTGGCAAATTTGATTGAAGAAGGTCATGAACTCATCCTTACCCACGGAAACGGACCACAGGTTGGCATGATTAATCTGGCCTTTGAAAATTCAGCCGATAATGGTGACGGGACCCCGGAGATGCCTTTTCCGGAATGTGGAGCGATGAGTCAGGGGTATATTGGTTTTCATCTGCAAAACGCCATCGGTGAAGAGTTAAGAGAGCGGGGGATCAATAAGACGGTTTCGACTGTGATCACGCAGGTAGTGGTTGCTTATGATGATCCGGCTTTTCAAAATCCCAGTAAACCGATCGGTAATTTCTATCGCCGGGAAGAAGCAGAGCGATATAGTCGAGCAAAGGGTTATCAGATGATTGAAGATGCAGGTAGGGGTTACAGAAGGGTAGTCCCCAGCCCCCTGCCGGTAGATATTGTTGAAAAAAAGGTGATTGAGACTCTGCTTAAAATTGGAGAGATCGTGATTAGCTGTGGGGGAGGAGGAATCCCGGTTATCAGGCAAGGCAATAAGCTGTTGGCTGTTTCGGCGGTGATCGATAAGGATTATGTCGGTGAAAAATTGGCTGAAGTCTTGGCTGCTGACTTTCTGGTGATTTTGACTGCGGTGGAAAGAGTAGCCCTTAATTATGGCCAAAAAGATCAACAATGGCTATCCAGCTTAGAAGTAGCAACGGCCAAAAGGTATTGTGAAGAAGGTCATTTTGCCGCCGGAAGTATGCTTCCAAAAATCAAAGCAGCGATCGAATTTGCCGAAAGTGGGCCGGGGAGAAAAACGTTAATTACCTCTCTGGAAAAGGTCCAGGACGGGCTGAGCGGTAAAACCGGTACCGTTATTACAGTCGAGACCGGTTAAAAATCCCAGGGAAGTTACTTAAATATTGCTAAAAAAGCTCTGTTTAAAAAAACAGGGCTTTTTTAAATTTGAGGAGTGATCTTTCAAGAATCCCATTATTTTCTAAACCCAGACACAATGCCGGCCCGCTTATCTATTTCCATTCGGACTGTTCACTCCCTGGTTTTTTTGATATAATACTATATAATATAATTCAGTTTTTTAAAACATCTATACCGGTAGAGCACAAATAAATATTTTTAAATAAAGGAGGTTTTCTTTTGAATGTCTTGATATTAGTATTGCCAGTAATTTTGCTGCGTTATGGTCTGCTAAGTTTAATCAGTTCAGAAGCCCTTCACCGGGCCGGACATTTTCCGCCGGTTGAGGGAAAAGAAAAAATAACTTTTTGGGTCTATCAGCTCACAACAATTCTAATGTTTATCTTTTTATTTTTTTTAGAGGTTAAATTAAATTCTCTAACTAATTATATCGGACTAGTCGTTTACATTGTTGGTCTAATTTTATATACTATCTCTTTCTTTAATTATGCAAAACCAATAGAAAATGGTCTAAATATGAATGGCCTCTACCAATTTTCAAGAAATCCGATGTATGTGGCTTTCTTTTTATCTTTTCTGGGTTGCAGCCTGTTAACAAACTCATGGTTATTTTTGATATTACTAATAATTTTTCAAATTTCCGTCCATTTTTTAATTAAATCAGAAGAAAGATGGTGTAATAAAGAATTTGGAGAAGTATATCTAAATTATATGAAAAATGTGCGGCGTTATATTTAATGGTAGTTTAGCGATAACTGAGCAAATATACTAAACAGTATATTCCGTATTTCTAGTGTATTTTTATTCTCATTTCTAATCTAATAGAATAATCGCGTAATCGGGTGTATAATAAAAACTTGAAAAGAACTGGATTGATCATCAAGATGTTTTATATATAGAAGCAGTGTGATTGATGAAAATGACCCAGCAATGAAAGAAGGAGCATAATTGCATAAGTATTTCCTGATTTAATTGCCATAATTCTACAAACTTTATGAAAGGACAAGGAGCAGATAAATGAGTAAGACCAAAATAGTTAAGAACCTCGATTACTACCGTTCAATATTTAACGAAGCCAATGACGCCATCTATGTACATGACCTTAAAACCGGTGATATTATTGACGTGAATCAAAAAGCCTTAGAAATGTTTGGTTACACTCGAAATGAGGCCTTTAAGCTCAATATGGAAAATGGCCTGGCCGGGAAGTTACCGTATACTTCAAAGGAAGCCTATGCTTTTATTGAAAAAGCTGCTAAAGGAGAACCCCAGATTTTTGAGTGGTTGGGTAGACATAAGACCGGAAGATTATTCTGGATTGAAGTTAATTTAAAGAAAACAGTGATTGCCGAACAAGCATTCCTGCTGGCGATAGTTCGTGATATCAGTAAACGCAAAGAGATGGAAAATCATTTAAAGTATGTTTCCCGGCATGATTCCATGACCGGCGTATATAACCGGGCCTACTTTACTGAAGAATTAGACCGGTTAGTAAATACTTCAAGCTCAGTCGGGATCATCATGTGTGATCTCGACTGTTTGAAATTTATTAATGATACAATGGGCCACCATTTTGGTGATCAAATGCTCAAGAAAATCGCAGACATTATTAAAGCAACCTTGCGCAAGCATGATCTGGTAGCCCGGATCGGGGGTGACGAATTCGCGGTATTAATCCCGGACGGGAATGAAGGAATGGTTAAAAGGCTCACTCGGCGGTTATATAATGCCGTAAAAAGGTATAATAAAACTAATCCTACCCCATATTTAAGTATGTCCTGCGGATATGCGGTAGGTAATAAGAAATCAAGTGAAGCCTTGCTGCAAGAGGCTGATGACAATATGTACCGGGAGAAATTATTGCGCAGCCGCCGGATGCGTAATTCTATCCTTAATCTACTGACAGGGGTGATGAAGGAGCGAGGTCTGATTACCGAAGAAAGGGTTGAACGGTTAAACGATGTGATGGTAAAAACGGCAAAAGACCTGGCCCTGCCTTTTAATATTGATTACTTTAAGCTTTTGGCCCAATACCATAATATTGGTAAAGTGAGTATCTCGGTGCAGCTTTTAAATAAAAAGGAATCTTTAACCCCTGCTGAGATTTCAAAAATACGCCGGCACTGTGAAATTGGTTATCGAATCGCCCAATATGCCGATGATTTACACCCCATCTCCGACTGGATTTTGAAACACCATGAGTGGTGGAATGGTCATGGTTATCCTTTAGGATTAAAGGGTAAAGATATTCCAATTGAATGTCGGATTTTTGCGATTGCTGATGCTTATATAGCCATGACCAATGAACGGCCATACCGTAAAGCCCTCCCGGACGGTGAAGCAATAACTGAATTAAGAAGAAAGGCCGGAAGTCAGTTTGATCCGGAACTGGTGGAGACTTTTATTAAGATTAATCGGAATGAAAGAAAGCGGGCTTAAGACAGCAGAACAGAGCAGCGGCCGGAGTAATTTAAAAAGGTGGTTAGTTATGATCGACAAGGATAATTTACTGGCGGAGAAAGCTGATCAAAAGCTTGATGTTGATAAATTTGTTAAGCTGATCAGTGCTGATGAAGTACTCAGAGCGGAAATAGTTAAACAACTACTGACCAATCAAAAGATTATGGTCTATTACCACTGTTATTATATTGTCGACAAAGCAAGTCAGCTTCAACCGGGCTTGTTTTATCAATACTGGCCTGAATTTGCCTTATTACTGGACCATCAGAACTCGTATCACCGGGATATTGGATTAACAATTATTGCTAATTTAACAAAAGTAGATCAGCAAGACTTATTTTATGATATTTTTGAAGATTATTTTGAACATATTAATGATAACAAATTTATGACCGCCCAGTGTTGTGTCAAAAACACAGCGAAAATAATCAAATTTAAACCTGCTCTGACCGATCAAATTATTGAGCTATTATTAGAGATTGATCATAAAACCAATTATCCGGAAAGACAGTTAGCATTATTAAAATATGGAGTTTTAGAGGTATTTGAACAGGTATATCCAAAAACTCAATTCAAAAAAAAGATAGCTAGTTTTATTAAAGCTGCGGTAAATAGTATCAGCCCGAAAACCAGGAAAAAGGCCAGTCAGTTAATAAAGAATCTTCCTTTATAATATGGGTTGCAATTGAACGCCAAGACCGAAAAATATGGTCGTTATTCTCATCCATATGCTACGGTAGCTGATAACTATATAAAGATTATTTTTCATAATATCCTCTTCTGTTAAGACCTCTTAAAAGAGGTTTTTTTAATATATAGGAAATTATCGCGGTTAGATAACTTACTATTTCCTAATATATCAAGAAATTTACCTTAGTACGATATGGTCGTTAGGTCAATTTTTTATTATATCTCTTTGTCATTATATTTAATATTATATGACAGATAATATAATAATTTTAAAGATATATATTAATATTATTAATTTTTATATTGACATTATTTAAAAAGGAGATTATAATATATATAGCAATTAAATGAATGAGGAAGTGAGCAACTATGTCCTATGCTTTAGTTGTGGAAAATTTGCGTAAAGAGTTTCCGCGAAAAGAAAGGTTGAGTCTTAAGGGGCGCATCCACAGAATACTACATAGAAATAAGAAAGTCGTTGAGGAGGATCGAGTACAAGCTAAGGGTAAGTGCTTTATCGCCGTCGAAAATGTTAATTTTTCAATTAAGCAAGGAGAGATCTTTGGTTTATTGGGGCCCAATGGTGCGGGCAAAACGACTATGATTAAATGGATACGGGGGTTTTGGAATCCAACTGGTTAACTCCCATCCCCCGGCTAACCCATTTGATTGGACAGTCGTTATTTAATGTCATCGTGACTACTCTTAATTCCGGGGGGATGGCTTTAGTTATCTGGGGAATTTTTGGTTTTGAGTTCAACTTCGAGAAAATAGGTGCAGCTATATTGACAGCTTTACCGATGTTGGTAGCAATATATGGTTTTGGGTTTGGGTTTGCCGCTTTAGTAATGCTGATTAGGGAAGCTAATACACTGATTGATACGGGGAATTTTATCCTTAATAATTTAAGTGGAGCTAATTTCCCGATAACGGTTTTGCCCCGCTTTCTCACGGTGATCTCGTTAAGTATTCCCCTGACCTATGGTTATGATGCAGTCAGAGGTCTATTACTTGGAACCAAGACTATCTTACCGATCCGGACTTCACAGCTGATCCTGGTGATCTTTATGTTTGTAATGATAGCCTTTGGTGTGCTGGTCTTTAAATGGTTAGAACGGCGGTGTCGGAGGTTAGGAACGATCGGGATGCATTAATACCAGCCAGCAAAGATAGTAGGTATAATAGAGAGCTTAATTGGCAAATGGATACTTTCATTTTGCGTTGTAGTGTTAGGGACTAAAGATTATTCTCTACTGAAAAAAAAGATTAATAAGGTAATCTGAAAAAGAGTTACCATTTATAGTAGCATGCTTAAAGGTTGAACCACCCTTTAATTTCATTCCCTTCATGCTTACTTGCTTAAAAAACTCTGTGTGACTAAAATCTGCATAACCTGAAAACATAGTTTTATCCATCTTCACATTTGATTCAAAATTAGCAAATTTAAAACTACTTTCTTTTTTAAACTCAGCCTGATTTAAATATACCTCTTCAGAGAAATCAACATGAGTAAAATCCGCCCTACCTAAAAATAAGGTGTTTTCCATTTTCACATTTGATTCAAAATCAGCAAGTTTAAAACTACTTTCTTTTTTAAACTCAGCCTGATTTAAATATACCTCTCCAGAGAAATCAACATGAGTAAAATCCGCCCTACCTAAAAATAAGGTGTTTTCCATTTTTACATTTGATTCAAAATCAGCAAGTTTAAAACTGCTTTCTTTTTTAAACTCGGCCTGATTTAAATATACCTCTTTAGAGAAATCAACAAGACTAAAATCTGTCTCTCCTCCAAAGATAGAATTTGTAAAATTAACTTCCTCTAAAAAACTGGCACGTGAAAAGTTTACAGCTTCTCTAAATTGGCAGTTTTTAAAAGTAACGCCTTTTTCAAACATAGCATGATAGTTTCTGTTATTTTTAGCGTAATAACTAACCATATTTCCTTTAAAGATACAATCTTCAAAAACAATTTGAGAAGTGATATAGGTCTCATAGTGTTTATTGGTATTTTTTATGTATATCTTATAATTATTTATATCGGTAATAAAGTCCAGATCTCCTTCAATAATTACATTATGATAATAGATATCCAAACCATCGTTAATCTGCTTTATTATTTGATCAGCTTCAATTACTGTTTGAGCAGAAACAGTAGCTGAAATTAATACAAAAATAGATATCAACAATAATATTTTAATACGTTTTGACACAAAATTACCTCCTTAATTTAGTATTAAATACCATTTATATGTTCAATTATAACTCAAGGGAAATCACTTGTCTAGTGCCAGTAATAACTAAAACATAACACTACAACGCAAGAAGCTTTATGCTGAATGTATAAGCTGCTCAAAATATGATAAAATGAATACGATGGGTAGCCAGGGAAATATATTAAGAAGCGATTGTTGTTTACTATTCGTTTGAGGTGTTGTTTTGCCAGTCTATCTTGATTTTTTCTTTAAATCGCCAGGTCAAACAGGGAGGGATGTAATGCCGGCTAACAAAGATAGTGGTTTTAATCGTGATTTGAATTGGCAAATTGGGTTCTTTTGTAATATAATAAGGAAGAATCAAATATTGGAGCAAGTTTTGCGGAAAGCCAGGGGATTGCCGTTAAATGCCTATTATATCGGAGCCGGCTGTTTAAGCCAGACGGTCTGGAATTACTTATCCGGTTTTCCTTTAAATCAAGGAATTAAGGATATTGACTTAGTTTATTTTGATCAGGATTTAAGCTATCAAAAGGAAGACCGGATCATCAAGCTGGTTAACCAATTACTAGCAGATATCCCGCTTAAAATAGACGTCAAAAACCAGGCCCGGGTTCATCTATGGTACAAAGAACATTTTGGCTATGATATCATGCCCTATTCGCAATTAGAAGAAGCGGTCAATAGCTGGCCGACAACGGCAACTGCCATTGCTACCAGATTAGACCAGGATAATAACTGGGTTATTTATGCCCCTTTTGGTTTAAATGATCTGCTGGGGAAGATTGTGCGGGCCAATAAGACGCAAATTACCAAAGAGATTTATCACAAAAAGGTTGAAAGGTGGAGGGCGATTTGGCCTGATTTAAAGATAATTCCCTGGGAGAAATAAAAAATTTTAGCCAGATTAATTAAATATAAAGAAGGTGTTTGTCCTTTGATCTAGAAATATAAAAAAATATGTTGCGATGATCAGACCCGGGTTCGAGCGGAAAGGGGCTATAATGGATTTAAGAGCCGTAGTGATCGGAGTTGTTACTGATATTTTTTTATCGCTGTTTTTTTCACTAATCCTAGCGGTGATGGTCACGGCCAACCAGGTTGATTACCAGGTACTGAGCCAGTCGACCCCCTTTATTCTAGTCTATATGTTAATCGGACTGTTGTGTACTTCGATCGGGGGATATGTGACCGCCCATCTCGCCAAAGACTCGCTGATCAAGAATACTTTGTATTTTGGGACAGCTTCTTTATTAATGTCAATTCTTTTAAGTATTCCATCCTTAATTTTTACCTGGACTTCCCTTTTAGGGCTGGGTTTAACTATCCCTTTTGCCTTATTTGGCGGCTATCTGGAAAAAAGGACCAGGGAAGGAACTGAAAATAATCCTGTGGGAGAAAGGAATGGAGATTAAAATGGAAAAAATCGAGCAATTACGGGGGTTTTTGCAGGCTACCGATTGGGAGCAGTGGGAGCAACTGGAACGGGATCAGACCAAAGATATTCCGATGCCTCCCCGGCAAAAGACTTATCCGGCTGATAGCCAATTATTTGATTTAGTCGCTGCGGCTGACTTAAAGGTCGGGCAGCAATCTTTGAAGGAAATAATTGGACAAAGGAGGAGCAGAAGGAAGTATCAACAACTTCCTTTAAACCGGGAGGAGCTGTCTTACTTGCTCTGGGCAACTCAGGGAGCTGATCAGGAAAACGATAGATTGCGGACAGTACCGTCTGCCGGTGCCCGTCATCCCTTTGAAACCTATCTGCTGATCAACCGGGTCGAGGGGTTTCAGCCCGGGTTATACCGTTATCTCCCGCTGGAACACAAATTGCTGTTAATAAGGCATGACCAGGGTTTAATGAGCCAGGTTAATCAGGCTTGTCGTAACCAAAGATTCGTCGGGGAAAGTGCCGTTGTCTTTGTATGGACAGTAATTCCGTATCGGACGGAATGGCGTTATAGTATCCTTTCCCATAAAGTTATCGCCATTGATGTCGGTCATCTTTGCCAGAATCTCTATCTGGCCAGTGAATCAATCGGTGCTGGTACATGTGGGATCGGGGCTTATAACCAGGAAAAAATAGATCAACTATTGGGAGTAGATGGTGAGGAGGAGTTTACTATCTACCTTGCTTCAGTCGGAAAAATTGATAATTAAGGCCAAGGATTAGATTAAAAGACAAAATAGGACAAGAGTAAACATAGCGATGAGGGGGAAATAAAGATGCTGCCAGTTGTAAGGGCTTATCCTTTATATAAATTCCTTCATTTTACCGAGGAATCAGGACTTGAAAAAAACATACTGGATTGTGGTGCGGGCGGAAACCTTCCGCCATTATTACTTTTTCATCAGTACGGTTATCAGACTACTGGGATAGATATATCCAGCAGATCTCTAGCAAGAGCAGATCAATTTACGGAAAAATATGGTGTAAATTTAAATATTGTCCCTGGTGATATGAGGGAATTGAAATTTCCGGATGAGAGCTTCAGTTTTGCTTATTCCTATAATTCAATCTTTCATATGAGCAAAGAGGAGATTAAACATTCTGTTAATCAAATTTTCCGGGTATTAAAATCGGGGGGATTAACTTTTATAAACTTACTTTCTATTGATGATGCAATGTGCGGAGAGGGTGAAAAGATCGGAGAAAATGAGTTTATACAGGAAGAGGAAAAAAAGGTAGTCCATAGTTTCCATAGAGATAATGAGGCGGATAGTTTGTTTGCCGGTCAGGAGATTATTCATCGCGAAAAGAGGTATCTAGAAAGGATTTATGACGGGCGAAAAATATTACAGGTCTTTATAGATTATATTGGGAAAAAGGTATAGAGGGATAAACTATAAATAAGGGATTGTAATTTAGCGCTCGAGATTAAGGGATGATGAGAATGATTGAATTTGCTTTTGCTGATATAAATGGAGGGCAGGAAATCCTGGGCGCAGAAGATGAATATTTAACCAGGTTAACTGCTGGCGAACGTTTATTACGTGCAAAGAAAAGTACGTCCATATCGAACAAAGAATTTGCTGACTTTTTAAACGGCTGTGTATTACCCTGGACAGAAAAGGAGATTAACCGGCTTAATGGTATACTGGATTATGTTCAGCATAGATTAGCGAAAATTAGATTGAATATTGGGCAGCCTATTTCTTTTATTAAAACAAATGGAAAGGAAGAATGGAATTCGGCCTATAGCCGGGCCGGTGCAATTATATTACCGGAGGCCCGCCTGCAAAGTTATGATAACCGGAAGCTGGAAAGACTTATTATCCATGAAATCTTCCATGTTATTTCCCGAACCTTTCCCGGTGTCAGGAATATTTTATACGGACTGTTGGGGTTTAATAAGATTAATGAGATAGAGATACCCGGGGAATTATTATCCCGCAAACTGACTAACCCTGATGCCCCCTATAATAATTATTTTATCTCGGTTTTTTACCGAAAGAAGAAGGTAGCGGTTTTACCGGTTGTTTTCCTGGAAAAGGGTTTTGCTAATGTTGATAGTGGACAGGATATTTTAAATAGTGTTACTGTAAAGTTACTGGTTTTAACAAAAGAGAATAAGTCCTGGAGGGTAGCAGCGAAAGATGGTAATCCTGTCCTGCTCAACCGGAATGAGGTTGATGGACTGGAAGAACAGGTTTATAGCAGCGCCCATGATTTTTTCCATCCAGAAGAAACCCTGGCAGAGTTTTTTACAGGTATAGTGATGGGTGACGAAGGTGTTATATCATTAAAGGTTTCTCCAAAAATAAAGGATATTCTTTTTAATTAATACAAGGGGCAAAAGGATTGATATGAAATTACCAATAACTCTTATCATATTATTTTTACTGCTTTTTTCCGGAATGATAACTGCTGCCGGGCAGGAAGCGGGGGATAGTTTTACGGTAACGGAAAGCCTGCCTGCTGAACTACATTTGATTTTTGATCATTTGTTTGATCCCGATAACTTTGTGCTGCTGGGGAAATTGATCACCCTGTTTCTCCGGGAAGAAGAAAAGGCTTATTTGATTGAGCGAATTAGTGCTAACCGTTTTGCGATCCGGAGTAAAGCGACGATCCGCGCCGGTAGTCTGCTCCAAATCGAGCAAATGACCGGTACGGAGTTTGTTTTTTCCGGCCAACTGATCCTGAAAAAAGGGATTGAGTTTAACTGTGCCGTACAGATGGAGACGATTTATCGGATGGAGGGCCGGCAAGTAACGGCGCTGAGTAAGGTTTTCTATCAGCTTCCACCCCTGGTGCGCGGGCTCGACCGGACAATCCGCGTCTTAACCGGTCAGCATTTTGTTGTTGATAAAACAACTGCTTTTTTGCAGAGGATGCATCTGGCTCTGGCTCGCCTGGCTGAGCTTAGTCCGGCCGAATGGGAAAGTCTGGCCCGGCAAGAAGGTAAATTATCAAGTTTAATTTACCCGGTTTCCTTTTCAAAAGAGGAGATTGGACTGGTCAGGGATGTTTTACAGCTATATCATACCCAAAAATCAAGAGATAGAATAATCCAGAATCATTAATAATAAGAATAAAGGGATATAGTAAAAAGGCTTAAAGGGGGTATTTATGGATAAAATCAGATTAGGGATTATTTTCGGCGGAAAATCAGCTGAACACGAGGTTTCTCTACAGTCAGCTAAAAATATAATTGCGGCCCTGGATCAGGAAAAATATGAGATCGTGTTAATCGGGATGGATAAAAAAGGGCGATGGTATTTAAATCAAGCCAGTCAGTTTTTGTTAAATGATCATAATCCCCGGCTGATCCGACTGAACAAATCAAATCAGGAAGTGGCTCTGATCCCGGGGGAACAGTCGCATCAACTGTTCAATCTTGCTGAAGGCCGGAGTCTGGGTAAAATTGATGTGATCTTCCCGGTTCTGCACGGCCCTTATGGTGAGGACGGGACAATTCAGGGTTTGTTAAAACTGGCCAATATTCCTTTTGTCGGGGCCGGGGTGCTTGGATCGGCCGTCGGGATGGATAAGGACGTGATGAAGCGACTGTTAAGAGATGCCGATTTGCCGATTCCCCGGTTTTTAGTTTTTGAGCAGGAGACCCGGGAACAATTGGATTTTGCTGAGCTTAAGCGAGAACTGGGTCTTCCCTTTTTTTTGAAGCCGGCCAACCTCGGTTCTTCGGTGGGGATCTCTAAGGTGAAAAGTGAAGAGGATTTTAAGTTCGCCCTGGCCCGGGCCTGGCAATTTGACAATAAAATCATGATTGAAGAATATATTAAGGGGCGGGAGATTGAGTGTTCGGTCCTGGGGAACGAGCAGCCGATTGCTTCCTTGCCCGGGGAGATTTTACCCCAGGCTGAGTTCTATTCCTATGAGGCTAAGTATATTGACGAACAGGGGGCCTTACTCGATATTCCTGCCCAACTACCGGGTGATCTGGTCCAAAAGGTGCAGGAATTGGCCATCAAATCATTTCAGGTCTTATGCTGTCGGGGAATGGCCCGGGTCGATTTCTTCCTGACCGAAGAAGACGAGCTAATTATTAATGAGATTAACACTATACCGGGATTTACCAGAATAAGTATGTATCCCAAGTTATGGGAGGTCAGTGGGCTTCCTTACCCTGATTTAATTGATCGGCTGATCGAGCTGGCCCTTGAACAGCATGCCAGGGAACAGCGCTTAAGGACTTCTTATTAGCATATAGCAATTTTTGTTTAAGTAATTGGTTTTAAGGGGAGGGTAATGGGGTGAGCTGTTTATTCGACTATATGGATCAAAAAAATTACCGGCGTTTTGACCAGAGGAATACTATTTTCAATCGAAAAGACCTGGATGCAACTGCCCCCTTTTTTAACCATGATATGTACGAAAATGTGAATAAAATAATTAGTGAAGATAAAGACGGTTATTCGCAGCTTGAGTTTGCCAGGGCCCAGGGGGCCTGGGCTGTATATAATTACTTCCATGAAGCCTTTAGCTGGGAAAAGATGGGTAAGGCCAATTCCACTATGCAGGATGTAGATATGGCTCAGTATCAGATTAAAGATCTGGACCGGTTTACAGCAGAGGTTAAAGCAAGCGCCCAGCTATACGGGGCTTCAAGGGTGGGGGTCACCCAGCTTGCTGAGGACTGGTTGTATTCCTTTGACGGTAGGGGTGGTCCAATAGTAATACCCCAAGAATATCAATATGCCATTGTAATGATAATTGGAATGGATATTAAGGAGATCAAAAAATCTCCGGCCATATCGGCCTGTACGGAAAATGACCTCGGTTATTCCCGGATGGCCTTTTTAATCGGTTGCATGGCTCAGTTTATCCGTCATCTGGGATATAAAGCAATTCCGATGGGGAATAATATAGCATTAAGCATTCCGCTGGCTATTGCGGCCGGGTTGGGAGAGCTGGGCCGGAATGGTCTGTTAATAACACCGGAGTTTGGTTCTTGTATCAAGATCTGTAAGATTTTTACCGATATGCCGCTACAGCTTGACCAACCCCGCCTTTTTGGAGTTAAAGAGTTCTGTATGAAATGTAAACTGTGTGCCGACGCTTGTGCGGTAGGAGCTATCCAGTTTGCCGACAATCCTTCATTTCGAATCTTCTCGCGTAGTAATAACCGGGGTTTAAGACGCTGGGCGGTTCATGCCGATCTGTGCTATCAATTCTGGATCGATAACGGGGGAGAATGTTCAAGCTGTATTTCAGTTTGCCCCTATTCTAATCATAAAGGTGGATGAAATGGGTGACTTATCCTTTTTGCTAGGGGCTGGGGTCTCTCTGCCGGCTCAGATACCGACTACCGCTGAGATCACGAAGTATTTACTATCAGGGCAAGGGGTGCAGTATAGCCGGGCCGGGAAATTTGTCGTTCAGCAAGCAGTTGCGCACGACCCTACTGTTCAGGAAGTACTGACCTTTTTACAATTGATTAAAAAGAGTACAACCGGCTTTTATCAGGAGAGGGGCTTAAATTACGAAGACCTTTATTATTTAGCTGCTCAAATCAGGGATTTTACTACTGAAGATAATAACCCGGTTGTTTCTTGTTTTGTCAGAGAACTGATTGCGGCCCAAAAGCAGCCCCAGGGGTCGTTTTCTCCGGCACCGATGATCAGGTTGGCCGGACTTGCCACTAATTATATCATCGATCTGCTGGCTTTTTTACTGGCCAAGGATACCCCCAAGCTGGACTATCTGGCTGTGCTTAAAAAGGCGATTAATGCTTCCGGCTGGCAGCGGGTAAATTTCTTCTCCTTAAATCATGACCTGGTGCTGGAGCGGTATTTCCGGCAGGAAGAGATCAACTATTGTGATGGTTTTGGTAGGGGGGAAGATCGACTTAGACCCTGGCAGCCAGAATTATTTTTGACTGCCGACCGGGTAAATTTATTGAAGTTGCACGGTTCAGTGAACTGGTACCATTTCTCTCCCCTGACAGCTACAGGGCAATGCCGCCGGGATTTTTTTGGCTGTATCGGATTTTTGAAAGACAAAAAGGCAGTTCTAGGGTATAATGATATTACCGATCGTCCCTTAATCTTAACTGGCCGGACAAATAAAATATTGGAGTATAACCGCAGTATCTATGTAGATCTCCATTATTATTTTTATCGTCTTCTCCCCCGGACAGAGCTGCTGATTATATCCGGGTACAGTTTTGGTGACCGGGGAATCAACTCCTGGCTGATTAACTGGCTGCAGTCAGCCGCAAATAAACGGATCGTTTTGCTCGGACCGACCCCGGAGCAAACCATTGAGCAGGCCCCGGCCGGAATCAGGAACAACTGGCCGAAGTGGCAAGCGGCGGCAAGGGTTGTTCACTATCCGGCTGCAATTGAAGCAGCCGATTGGTCGGAAATACTATCATTAGTTTAGATGATCGTGAAAGGAGCAGAAAATGCGGCGAAAAGATAAAGAGATTACCGACAGAGCGGAAATAGAGCAGATTATCGCCAGGGCTGAAGTCTGTAGACTGGGGTTAATCGATCAGCAACAGCCCTATATTGTTCCCCTCAATTTTGGTTATCAGGATAATTGTTTATACTTTCATTCAGCCCCGGAAGGGAAAAAAATTGAGTTACTAAGAAAAAATCAGCGGGTATGTTTTGAAATAGATATTGATACTGAAATTGTAGCCGGAGAGCGATCCTGTAGCTGGACTACCCGCTACCGGAGTGTAATTGGTTGGGGGAAGGCTGAAATTCTGAAAAGTGTTGAGGAGAAGAGGGGCGGTTTACAAATAATTGTAAATCATTATTCACCGGAGCCAAGCGGAGAAATTCCTGCTCAGGCCATAAGTAGGGTAACGGTAATCAAGGTAACCATCGAAGAGATTAGCGGTAAAAAATCAGGATATTGATCACGATGAGGAGGCCGTATTGATGATGGGTTTAATGGTTTATCTGACCGTATTGGATATAGGTAACTTTTTCATTTAGAGGAGATGGATAATTTAAGTTAGGAGGAAAGGGGGCGAATCAGATCGAGATCAAGGTCTTACAACTAATGGACGGGGCCGAAAAAGCAGAGGGGCTGGCGGTAGTTATTGATGTCTTCCGGGCTTTTTCCGTTGCATGTTTTTTGATCAATAACGGGGCGAGAGCAATCATCCCGGTAGCTGAGCTGGATACAGCTTATCAGTTAAAAAAAGAAAACCCGGAGGTGGTCCTACTCGGTGAAAGGGAGGGGAAAACCCTGGCCGGTTTTGATTATGGTAATTCCCCGGCCTTGATTGAAGGGGTCGATTTTTCTGAGCAGTTGATCGTCCATTCGACCAGTGCCGGTACCCAGGGTCTGGTTAAGGCCGCCGGACGGACGGAGCAAGTAATTACCGGGAGTTTTGTTAATGCCCGGGCCGTGGCTAATTATATTATGAAAGAAGATCCGGAGGTCCTTTCGCTGGTCGCTATGGGCTATGCCGGTCAGATTCCGGCGGATGAGGATCTTTTCTGTGCCCATTATATCAGGGATTTGTTGGAGGGAAGGGAGACAGACCTGACTAAGGTCAGGCAGCAGTTGCGCCGGGGGAGCGGGAAGAGATTTTTTAATCCGGCTAACCGGGCCTGGTCTCCGCCCAGAGATTTTGAACTATGTCTGGACTACAATCGCTTTAATTTTGTTTTAAAAGCGGAAGCTTACCGAAAAGATTTATTTGTCTTGCGAAAGGTTGTTTTATAAAATTATTAATAGGGAGTGAATTTATGCTGCAGGCAGTGCTTTTTGACATGGATGGGGTGCTGATTGATAGTGAACCATTCCATCACCGGATTACTAAAGACTTGTTCCAGGAATTGAAGTTAACGATCAGTAGTGAGGAGTATAACGGTTTTATCGGCCTTTCTTTTCCCGAGATGTGGAAACGAATTAATGCATCTTACCGGTTGGAGCAGACGCTCCCGGAAATAATTGACCTTAACCGCAATAGGATTATGAGCTATTTAAAAAATAGTGAACAGCAAGCGATCCCCGGGGTGGTAGCCTTGTTGGAAAGACTGAAGAGCGAGCAGATTGAACTGGCCGTAGCATCTTCTTCACCGCTGCCATACATTGAACTGGTGCTGGAAAAGTTAGCAATTAGGGATTTCTTTAGGGTATTGGTCTCCGGCGAAGGGGTAGAACGGGGAAAACCGGCTCCGGATATATTTCTCCGGGCAGCGGAGTTATTAAAGGTCACTCCCGAACATTGCCTGGTTATTGAGGATTCAAAAAATGGGGTCAGGGCAGCCAAAGAGGCCGGTATGAAGTGTATCGGTTTCCGGAACATCAATTCAGGTAATCAGGAGCTTTCCCGGGCTGACCTGATCGTAGAAAGGATGGACAAACTTAATTACCGTGTGCTGGAGGAGCTCTTTCATTCTTAACTTAGAATATACCAATTGAATTGGGGAGGGGTAAGATGAGCGATAACGGGGAAATCAAGGTATTTAGCGGGAGTAGTGGTAAGTTATTTACGGAACGGGTATGCCAGTATCTGGGGGTTGAAGCCGGAGAGTCCGAGGTTATTACTTTTTCGGAAGGAAATATCTTTGTCCGTATTGGGGAAACGGTCCGGGATAAAGATGTTTTTCTGGTTCAATCAATTGGACTGCAGCCCAATGACCAGTTTGTCGAAATATTGTTCTGGTTAGATGCCTTTAAGCGGGCCAGTGCTAATTCGGTTACTGCGGTGATTCCCTACTTTGGATATGCCAAGGGGGATAAAAAGGATGAACCGCGGGTATCAATCCGGGCCAGGGTCTGTGCCGAGTCGATTGAACTGGCCGGAGCGGACCGGGTGGTAACGATGGATTTGCATAGTCCCCAGATCCAGGGTTTTTTTAAAAAGCCGGTCGACCATTTATTGGCCCAACCCTTACTGAGTGAATATGTTAAAACACTGGAGATAGAAAAGCTGGTGGTGGTTTCACCTGATGCCGGCTTTGCCAAAAGGGCCCGCCTCTATGCCGATTATCTAAATGCCCCGGTAGCAATCGGGGATAAAACCAGGCAGGCCCATGATGAAAAGGCTGAAGTCCTGGAGATTATCGGGGATGTCCGTGGGAAAAATGCCTTGATTGTCGATGATTTTTCGATTACGGGCCGGACTATTGTTGATGTGGCCCGGACCTTAAAAGAAAAAGGGGTAGAGCAGGTGTATGCCTGTCTGTCCCACCTCCTTTTAAATCGGGAGGGGATCAGGAGAATTGAGGAAAGTCCGGTTCAATTACTATTCTGTACTGATTCTGTTTATAATAAAGATATCCTTGCTTGCCGAAAGGTTCGGGTAATATCAATTGCCCCCTTATTTGCCGAAGCGATTAAACGGATTAATACCAGGAAATCAGTCAGCGTTTTATTTGACCGGGTACCGTTAAAGGTGCTGGATCGCTCAATTTAAGCCAGGGGAGGATCAGGAATGGAATCCAGTGGGTTTACTCTTAATACAACCGATCAAGTGGCGGTTTTTGTCTATCAATGGTTTCCCGAAGCAGGTACAAGGTGCAAAGGGGTGGTCCAGCTTATCCACGGGATGGCTGAACACGCCGGTCGGTATCAGTATTTTGCTCAGGCTTTAACTGCGGCCGGTTATCTGGTTTATGCCCCAGATCTGAGAGGACACGGCCGGACAGCGGGGGTGGTGGAAAGAACGGGTTATCTGGCCGACCGGAACGGCTGGCAACTGCTGGTCAATGATACTTATCAGCTAAGCAGAAAAATTAAAGGGGCTCATCCGGGCTTACCCCTCTTTTTATTCGGCCATAGTATGGGCTCATTCCTGGCCCGGCATTATATCTCCCTACACGGTACTGAGCTACAGGGGGTAATTCTATGCGGCAGCGGTGGTGACCCCGGTTTGTTCGGGCTGATGGGAAGACTGCTGGCCCGTTGGGAATGTAAGAGAAAGGGGAAAAGAAGCAGGAGCAAGTTGTTAGACCGGTTAAGTTTTGGGAAGTATAACAACTCCTTTCGCCCGGTCAGAACTGCTTTTGATTGGTTGAGTCGGAATCAAGCAGCAGTAGATCGTTATATCGCCGATCCTTTTTGCGGGATGGTCGCAACCGCCGGTTTTTTTGCTGACCTGTTGAGTGGGATTAAGCTGATTCACCAACCGGAGATGGTCAGTCAGATCCCTAAAACTCTAGCTGTTTATTTTATCGCCGGTGACCAGGACCCGGTAGGGAAGAAAACAGCCGGAGTAAGAGAGGTTGTCCGGTCTTATCAACAGGCCGGGATGGAGGGTGTTAGCTGTCAATTCTATCGAGGAGCCCGCCATGAATTACTGCATGAAACCAATCGAGATGAGGTAATTCAGGCGATTATTAACTGGCTGGACGACCATATTTAACAGGTTAATTATCGGGAAAAAGGTCTGGATTAATTATAGGGGGAGAGGATAAATGAGCGATCATAAACTGGGTGATTTGTTGAGAGACGGTTTTGGGATAGAAGAAGATTTGAACTGTGCGGAAAAGATCCTTTACGGGGCGAACCGGGTTTATCAACTGGGTCTGGAGCGAGATGCCCTCAAATTGTCAGCCGGTTTCGGCGGAGGGATGGGAATTGAGGATAAGTGCGGGGTCTTGACTGCCTCGATCATGGTCCTGGGTAATCTCTTCGTACAGGAGCGAGCCCATGAAAGTGGTAAAATAAAGGAACTGGTCCGGGAGCTCTTTAGCAGTTATGCCGAGCAAATGGGGGATATTGATTGTGCTCCCCTTAAAGAGCGGCATTACAGTGAAGACCAAAAGTGTCAGTCGATTATAATTAAAGCCGGCGAGCTGTTGGATGAGATTGTCACCCGGGAGAGAAGCAAAAATAATAATTTTAATCAGGAATAGAAAAGACGTGATTTAACAAAATTATTATTAAAGGACTAATAAATACGGGGTGATTTTGATGGATGGTGGATTAAAATATCGAAGTGAAAATTTAGCAGCAACAATTCAATTGGGAAATACGATCGGGGAATTACTGGAACCGGGCCAGCTCATTCTGATTTCCGGCGAACTAGGTGCCGGCAAGACTTCACTGACCCAGGGGATTGCTAACGGTCTGAATGTTGAAGACGAGGTAACCAGTCCGACCTATAATTTAATTAATGAATATGAAGGGGAATTGCCGTTGTTCCATATGGATCTATATCGCCTGGATGATGAAAAAGATTTATATGACCTCGGTTTTGAGGAATATTTGGAACAGGACGGGATTGTAGTGATCGAATGGCCGGATCTGGCCTATGACCTGATCCCGGCTGATTTTCTCTTTGTTAAAATAAATATCCTGGCTGAGCAGACCAGGGAGATTTTATTTGAAGCTGAAGGTAACGGGGGAATTAAACTGATCAAGAGGTTGGAAGAACATGTTGGTATTAGGGATTGATAGCAGCAGCCCGGTTAACGCGCTGGGCTTGTTTAATCAAAGCGGATTGTTGGGAGAAGTTAATATCCGTCTGCACAACCGCCATAGTGAACGCTTATTGGCTAATATTGATTTTCTATTAAAGGGAGCCGGTTATACCGTTCGAGATTTGGCAGGGATAGCGGTGGCTACCGGTCCGGGTTCGTTTACCGGTTTGCGGATTGCCCTCAGCACAGTCAAAACGATGATCCAGGTATTGGGGATACCGGTTGTCGGTCTTTCTACCCTTGACTTATTAGCCTATAACTTGGTTCAGCAACCCAACTGGCTGGTGCCGGTGATCGATGCCGGTCGCAACCGGGTCTATACCGCTCTTTTCCGCGAGTGGAAGCAGGATATCCGGTCAGTCAAGGAACGGGAAGACCGGGCTATCCCGCTTGAGCAACTGCTGGCCGAATTAGCTGAAATTAAAGGTAATACTTGCTTTGTAATGGTTGGGGACGGGGTTTCTGCTTACCGGGATATCCTGGGCAATTCTCCTTTGCCAATCCGGTTGGCTACTGCTAATAATAATACGATCCGGGGGAGTGTCGTGGCTGAACTGGGTTATTACTATCTGCAACAGGGGGTCAGTGATCATTATCTTGAATTACTGCCCAATTACCTGAAAAAGCCCCAGGCGGAATTAAACTGGCAAAAAAAATATCGGTCAGGTGGATCAAAATGGAGATAAGGATCGCTCCGATGAAGGAGGCAGACTTAAGCCAGGTGATGGCGATAGAACAAAAGTCTTTTGCTGATCCCTGGACCCTCCAATCTTTTTATCGGGAAATACAGGAAAACCCTTATTCCCGCTACCTGGTCGCCTATCGTCAGGAGAGGCTGGTCGCCTATATCGGCGGCTGGTTAATCACTGATCAATTACATATTACCAATCTGGCGGTCGATCCACAAGAACGGGGTAACGGTTTAGCTAAAAAACTGCTGGACGAACTGGTCCGGCTCTCCCGGAAAGAGGGGATTAATAAAGCAACCCTGGAGGTCAGGGTTTCCAACGATGCGGCCATTAATCTTTATCGAAAAAACGGTTTTGCCATTGTGGGCCGGCGACCGAAATATTATATCAATAATCAAGAAGATGCCTTAATCATGTGGAAGGAGTATCAGGATGCAGGGGGATAGGGATATTTTAATTTTAGCTATTGAGACATCATGTGATGAAACCGCAGCGGCAGTTGTCAAAAATGGTCGGCAAGTACTGGCAAATATTGTATCTTCCCAGGTTGATTTACACCGTAAATTTGGGGGGGTTGTCCCGGAGATTGCCTCCCGCAAACACCTGGAGTATATTAATCCGGTAATCGAGCAAGCCCTGGCTACGGCCGGAGTCGGCTGGTCAGAGCTGGATGCTGTGGCGGCAACCTATGGGCCCGGGCTGGTCGGTGCTTTGCTGGTCGGTCTGTCAGCGGCCAAGGCCCTGGCCTATGTACTGGATAAGCCTTTTATTGGGATTAACCATATTGTCGGCCATATCTATGCTAATTTTATTTCCCACCAGGGGATTACCTCACCGGTTGTCTGTTTAACGGTCTCCGGTGGCCATACTGATCTGCTTTTTTTTGAAGAACTGGGTGCTTACCGGATTCTGGGGAGTACCAGGGATGATGCTGCCGGTGAGGCTTTTGACAAAACGGCCCGGCTCCTCGACATCGGGTACCCCGGGGGTCCGGCCATTGAGAAAGCGAGTAAAGACGGTAAGGCAACAGCGATCAATTTTCCCCGACCTTTTCTGAATGATGATACCTTTGATTTCAGTTTCAGCGGGCTAAAAACAGCAGTGATCAATTACCTGCATCATAAAAAGCAAAAAGGGGAAGGGATTATAGTTGCTGATGTAGCAGCCAGTTTTCAGCAGGCTGTGATCGATATGCTGATTGCTAAAATCTTAAAGGCCGTTCAGGAATTTCCAGTAAAGAGTGTGATCCTATCGGGTGGGGTTGCGGCCAATAAAACACTAAAACAGCAATTGGCGGAAAAGCTGGCCCGGTATTCACTACCTTTATATACCCCGGATTTATCCCTTTGCACTGATAATGCGGCTATGATCGGCTCGGTGGCATATTATCGTTATCAGCAAGGGAGGTTTTCCCCGCTTAGCCTTAATGCCCGGGCTAATCTAAAACTTGGTGAGGAAGTAAATGATGGATAGCAGGCTAAAATATATGTTATTGAAAACAGTGCAGGATGATCAGATTCTACCGATTACTTCGGTCTGCAATCTGCACTGTATTTTTTGCAGTCATCACCATAATCCGCCGGAGTTGGAGGTGTATGAGCTGGGCCATCTTCCGCTGGCCTTAATCAGTGAATTAATGGATTATCTGCCAAAGCAGGGAGCGATTGTTATCGGTGAATCAGCGACCAGAATTGTTGAAGGCGATCCCTTGGCTCATCCCGATTTTTCAGTGATCATAACCATGCTCCGGCAAAGATTTCCTACCAAGTTGATTAAAATTACTACTAACGGTAGTTTTTTTGATGAAGCTAACCTAAAAATGCTGGCAGAGAGTCGCCCACTGGAGTTAAATCTTTCGCTTAATTGTGCCAGTCCGGCCGAACGGGCTTTTCTAATGGGGGATAAAAAGCCGGAGCTGGTTTTTCAAGGGTTGGAGTTAATCCGAGAAAAAGCGCTGCCTTTTCATGGCAGTATTGTGGCTGTTCCGCAACTGCTGGAGCAGAACGGTTTGGCCAGAACAGTAGAGTTGTTGGCTCAATATCACCCGCTGACAGTCCGGGTTATTTTGCCGGGTTATACTAAATACGCCGCCAGGGCAGTCTGTTTTGAGCCGGACGGAATGATTAACAGATTACAACGGGAGATAGCAGTTTTGACCGAAAAATATAATTTTCCGCTGATTATGGAACCACCTTTATTAAAGGATTTAAGCGGGGTGATTAAGGGAATTATACCTGAGACCCCGGCCGCGCAAGCCGGGTTACAGCGCGGTGATATGGTCGTTGCTGTTAATGGGCAGGCGGTAATCAGCCGGGTCGATCTCTTTAATCAGGTTCTGGCCTTAAAAAATCCACTAATGGAAATTAAACGGGGTGACAGCTCCTTTTCCCTGGAACTGGAGAAAGCTGCCGGTGAACGCTCCGGCCTGGTGGTGGATTATGACCTCGACCCCGGGACGATTAAGCGATTAAAGGGATTGCTCGTTACAGGTTGTGGTGAAATTGCGGTGATAACATCCCGGTTGGCGGCACCCCTGCTGGCAGGGTTAGTCTCCGGCTTTGGTGCAAAGAATCCGGAAATACAGCCTGATCTTGTAGCGGTAAAAAATAATTTTTTCGGGGGTTCGATTTGTTGTGCCGGATTGTTGGTTAATGACGATATCAGCAAAGCGATCCGGGAAAAGGGAAAAAAATACGATTTATTGCTCTTGCCGGGTATAATTTATAATAGCTTGGGAAATGATTTAACTGGAAAGAATTATAAAAAATTGGAAGAAGAATTAAAAACAGGCGTAATAATAGGATAATAGTAATAAGATAAAGAAATAATAAGTTAATTAAAGATATAGTTCATTAATTGCTAATATATGCTTAATTACCGTCAAATATAAACTTGATTTTAAAATGATACTCCGTTATTATTATAACAGTGGCTATTAGCACTCGCTTTTAATGAGTGCTAACAAAATACATATTAATAATTAAAGGGGGTAAACTTAGTGAAGATTAAACCTTTAGACAACAGAGTTGCCGTGAAATTTATCCAGGAGGATGAAAAGACCAGAAGCGGCATTGTTCTTCCTGATACTGCCAAGGAAGAAAAACCACAGCAAGGTAAAATAGTTGCTGTCGGGAAGGGTTGCTGCCCGGAAGATGGAGAACCAGAAGTACATGAAGGTGACATGGTAGTTTTTGATAAATATGCCGGTACCAAGGTTACCATTGATGATGAAGAATATGTAATTGTCAGTCTGGATGATGTGTTAGCAGTTATTGCAAATTAACTATTAATCTTTTTTAAGGAGGGGATACATAATGGCAAAAGAATTAAAGTTTGGCGAAGATGCACGCCGCGCATTGGAGCGTGGTGTAGATACCCTGGCAAATGCCGTTAAAGTAACATTAGGACCCAAAGGACGTAATGTTGTTCTGGAAAAGAGTTTCGGGGCTCCGACCATTACTAATGACGGGGTTAGCATTGCCCGGGAAATAGAATTGAAAAATCATTACGAAAATATGGGAGCTCAGGCGGTGAAAGAGGTTGCTACCAAGACCAATGATGTAGCCGGTGACGGTACCACCACTGCTACTGTACTGGCTCAGTCCATTTTTAAAGAAGGTCTTAAAAATGTAGCAGCTGGGGCCAATCCGATGATTATCAAACGGGGGATTGAAAAGGCCGTAACCGCTGTTGTTGACGAAATTTCTAAACTGAGTAAGCCGGTTGAGGGCAAGGAAGCCGTTTCTCAGGTTGCTGCTATTTCTGCCGGTAATGATGATGAAATTGGAAACCTGATCGCTGAATCAATGGAAAAGGTTGGACAGGACGGGGTTATCTCGGTTGAGGAATCCAAAAGTATGGGTACTTCATTAGAAGTAGTAGAGGGTATGCAGTTTGACCGTGGTTACCTATCTCCATATATGGTTACTGATACCGATACAATGGAAGCTGCTTTAAATGACCCCTATATTCTGATTACCGATAAGAAGATTGCTAATATCCAAGAGATTTTACCATTGTTGGAAAAAGTAGCCCAATCCGGTAAAGCCCTGCTGATTATTGCTGAAGATGTTGAGGGTGAAGCCCTGGCTACGCTGGTAGTTAACAAGATTCGCGGAACCTTTAATTGTGTTGCAGTTAAGGCCCCCGGTTTTGGTGACCGCCGGAAAGCAATGCTGGAAGATATTGCCGTTCTGACCGGTGGGCAGGTTATTACCGAAGACCTGGGCTTAAAATTAGAAAACGCTGAAATTAACATGTTGGGCCAGGCCCACAAGGTTAACATCACCAAGGAAGAAACAACGATTGTGGAAGGCCACGGTGCCAGCGATAAGATCCAGGGTCGGATTAAACAGATTAGAAGAGAGATTGAAAATACCACTTCTGACTTTGATCAGGAGAAATTGCAGGAAAGACTGGCCAAACTGGCCGGCGGTGTGGCAGTAATTCAGGTCGGTGCAGCTACTGAAACCGAACTGAAGGAAAAGAAACACCGGATTGAAGATGCCCTTTCTGCTACCAGGGCGGCTGTTGAGGAAGGTCTGGTCGCCGGTGGTGGAGTTACTTTATTGGATGCCGTATCATCGCTTGAAGGTCTGAAACTGGAAGATGACGAAGCTACCGGGGTCGAGATCGTTAAAAAGGCCTTAGAAACCCCAGTTCGTCTGATTGCTGATAACGCCGGTTTTGAAGGTTCGGTTATTGTGGAAAGGGTTAAAGAAAGAGAAGTTGGCGTAGGCTTTGATGCCTTCAAGGGCGAGTTTGTCAACATGATTGGAGCCGGAATCGTTGACCCGGCCAAAGTTACCCGTTCCGCTTTGCAGAATGCAGCCAGTGCCGCAGCGATGCTGTTGACTACTGAGTGCCTGATTGCCGATCAGGAAGAAGAAGATAAAGGCGGCGGAATGCCTCCTGGCGGAATGCCCGGTGGAATGGGCGGAATGCCCGGCGGCGGCATGGGAATGATGTAAACCCGGTCAGCCCCAATTAAGAAATTAAACGAAAGCATACCTGTTCAGTGCAGGTATGCTTTTTTTCTTTTGAGTAGGTGGAGCACCTGATATTATTACTATAATAACGATGACCAGGTAGTATATGAAACAGACGGGAGGTCCATTACACCTATGATTCCCAGGGCAACCCATTTACGATCAATTATAATGATGCCTGGGGTAATATTATAGCTGAAACAGGTTTATATTATCTGCTGGTTCGTTATTATGATGCGGAGACTGGAAGGTTAATTATTGAAGGATTCCCAAAAAAGAATAACTAAATATTATTTATTATTTAGGACATTAAGAGTGGAGAGTTGCATTTGAAGTAATATGATAAAAATAACCGATGTAATCACCCAGCAAGAAGGGCTATTAAATACAATTAATTAAAAAACGGTAACAGTAAAGGTATAAATAGCACTGAAGAGACCATCGGCTATCTTTATAATCAGCTAAACCGCCTGATTCAGGTAACGCTTTTAGATGGAACGACTAGATTTTACCAGGCTAAATACCTGGCTGATTGATCGAAAAGCCAGTACTTACAAAGGGTTAGAGCATTTTCGTAAGGCAAAAGTCAAAAACTTCAAATTGGTTGGTAAAATTCTTT
>JAKSCG010000042.1 GCA_022360715.1 Halanaerobiales bacterium | reverse complement strand
GATATCTTTTATCAGCCATATCATCCTTATACCAGAGGATTATTAAACTCTATTCCGAAAATTAGCGGACCCAGGAAAAAACTAGCGACAATTAAGGGGATGGCCCCGGCCCCAAACCAAATTAAAAATGGTTGTAAATTTAAAACCAGATGTGAAGAGCTTTCGAAAAGGTGTTGGTCGGAAGAACCACCACTCTTTACAGTCGGGAAAAGCCTGGTTCGTTGTTGGCAATACAACCGGGAGATGCTTTAATATGGGTGACAATCTACTTGAGGTGAAGAATTTAAAGGTATATTTCCCGGTCAAGGGCAAGCTTTTCCCGACAGTTGTAGCCAATGTGAGAGCTGTAGATGGAATTAGTTTTAAGATTAAGCGGGGGGAAACATTAGCCCTGGTCGGTGAAAGCGGGTGTGGAAAATCTACTACCGGCAAAGCTATTTTGCGAATGATCGAACCGAAAGAAGGCCAGGTTTTTTTTGAAGGCAATAACATCTTAGCATATGATCGGAAAAAATTAAAAGCCTTGCGACGAGAGATGCAACTGGTCTTTCAGGACCCTTATGCCTCACTTAACCCAAGAATGGCCGTGGGGGATATCCTCAATGAAGTACTGTTTGTCCATCGGCTCGGTAATTCACCGCAAAGAAAGGCCCGGACATTAGAATTGCTGGAAATGGTTGGTCTGACCTCGAGGTATCTAGCCAGATATCCGCATGAATTGAGTGGAGGCCAGCGACAGCGGGTAGTTATTGCCAGAGCTTTGGCCGTAAACCCCAAGTTTTTAGTATGTGATGAGCCTGTGTCAGCACTGGATGTTTCGATCCAGGCCCAGATTATTAGCTTATTGGAAGAACTGCAACAAAGGCTAAATTTAACTTACCTTTTTATTGCCCATGATTTAAGTGTAGTTAAATATGTAAGTAACCGGGTAGCAGTAATGTATCTGGGTAAAATTATTGAGCTGGCCGAGGGGGAGGAACTTTATCGAAACCCTTGTCATCCCTATACCAAGGCTTTACTATCAGCTATTCCGCTCTGTGACCCGGATGCTGATTCAGCAAAGATACTTTTAGTCGGTGAACTACCCAGCCCGGAAAATCCGCCCCGCGGTTGTCGATTTAACACAAGGTGTGACCGGGTTAAAGAGGAGTGTTTGGTTAACGAGCCGGTTGATCAAGCTATTGGGCATAATCATCAGGTCGCCTGTCATCTTTATCATGGTAACGGACTAAAATAACTTTAAGGGAGTGAAGATTAATGGGCTAAATTGATGATGGAATCTAACAGCAAGGTTAAATAAAAGGAGGAATAAAGTGTTTAAAAAAAAGCTAACTATTATTCTGCTGGTGTCTTTCTTACTGAGTTTTGTCTCCCCGCTTACGCTCGCTGCTGAAAATGAAAAAACCCTGGTTCTTGCTTATGATAAAGGGCCGGAAACAATGGACCACATTAAGACAGGATGGTATTCCGATGCCCTGGTCTGGATCTTTGATCGTTTGGTCAGCCGGGATTATAATTTCCAGTATAAACCCGGACTGGCTAAAAGATGGGACGTTTCAGCCGACGGTTTAATCTGGACCTTCTATCTGCGGGAAAATGTAAAATTTCATAACGGAGAACCCTTGACAGCCAGGGATGTTAAATGGACATTTGATACGATCCTCGATCCGAAAACAGCTTCACCTTTTGCCGGCGATATGGATGTGATTAAGGAAGTGGTAATCAGGGATCAACATACGGTCGATATTGAGTTAAAGTACACCTTCCCCAACCTGCTCTTTAATCTTTCAGCTACAGCGGCCGGTATTGCCTGGCATGGGTCATATCAGGAATACGGTAGTGATTATGGCTCAAAATATGTAATCGGGACAGGCCCCTATATGCTGAAAGAATGGCGTAAGGGTGACCGAATTATCCTGGATAAAAATCCTGATTATACCTGGGGACCGGAATGGATGGTTAATCAAGGGCCGGCTTTAATCGATCAGGTTATTTTAAGGACAATCCCTGAAGAAAACGTATTGATTATGGAGTTGGAGACCGGTGGTGTCCATATTTCCAAAACGGTTCCGACTACTTTTGTAGAACGGCTGGAACAGAATGCCGAGGTGAATGTGATTAAAGGGGAAGCTACTAAATTAGGATATTTAGCTTATGCCTGTGATCAGGAACCCTTTACCGATATAAGAGTGCGCCAGGCGATTAATCATGCCATTGACCGCAAACCGATAACCCTGTTTGTTTTACGTGATTTAGCCAAACCGGCCTATGGCTATCTACCGCCTGCCTTAAAGGATGAATACTTGGAAACTAGTGCCGAGATCGGCTATAAGTATAATCCGGAAAGAGCAAGAGAGCTGTTGGCAGCAGCCGGATTGGAAAACGGGTTTGAAACTACGTTATCAGCCGATAATTCAAGCAGAAGCAGGAGACTGGCCGAAGTAATTCAGGCTCAACTTCTGGAAGTAGGAATCAAGACAAAGATTCAGCTATATGACAGCTCCGGTTATGTCGCAATGCTCAAAGAAGGGAAACAGGAATTATTTATCAGACAGTACAGTTGGCCTAATGCCGATATCCTGGATTGGTTCTTACTATCAAGCCAGATGCCTTACCCCAATCATTCCCGCTGGGTAGATCTAAAAACGGATCAGCTAATTAATGCGGCAGCAACCGCACCAAACTGGGAAGAGCGGGCCGAGGGGTATAAGAAAGCACAGCAATATCTGATCGAACAGGCGGTATGGTGTCCGATCTATGTTCCCGAAAATGTAATTGCGGTCAGAAAGGAAGTTAAAGACTTTAAATATCATCCCTGGATGTTTTTTCCGAGTGAATTTGATCTGGGAAAATAAGGTGAAATTAGATGTAGCTTTCCACGCTTAGTGGAAAGCTACATCAACCTGCCGAAGGAGGAAGCTAAGGTGCTGTTTTACCTGATCAAGCGAATCATATCAAAGATTCCAATCTTATTTGGGATGACAATTATCGTCTTCTTGATTTTACATCTAGCTCCCGGCGATCCGGTCGATATGATTGTCGGTCCCAATGTTACACCTGAGGTTTATCAAAATATTAGGACTCAGCTAGGTCTGGATAAACCCTTGATTGTTCAGTACTTTAAATTTTTAGCAAATATTTTTCAAGGTAACCTGGGAGAGTCGATTTTACAGGGGCGACCTGTTTTGGAAATCATTAAAGAACGGATTCCGGTAACTTTTACCCTGGGGATAACAATTTTAATAATTTCCTTCGGTTTGGCGATCCCGGCCGGAATCATCGCGGCGATCAATCGGAATACCTGGAAAGATTATTTATGTATGAGTGGAGCTTTATTAGGGATGTCAATGCCGACCTTCTGGTTCGGTTTATTATTACTCTATTTTTTTGCTTATAAGTTAAGGCTATTTCCTATTTCCGGGTATGGCACCTGGAAACACCTGGTTTTGCCGGCACTGGCCATGGGTTTAACCGATGCTGCGATCACGGCAAGAATGGTTAGATCAAGCATGCTAGAAATTATTCGCCAGGATTATATCAGAACAGCCAGAAGTAAAGGCCTGGCTCGGCAAGTAATTATTTATCAACATGCTTTAAAAAATGCACTGATTCCGATTATTACCCTCTTAGGGATGAAGATAGGCTGGGTTTTAGGTGGGTCGGTCTTCCTTGAGGTTATTTTCAGCAGGCCCGGGATCGGTCGGTTAATGATCAATGCGATTTTTGCCCGTGATTATCCGGTGGTTCAGGGGGCAATGCTGGTCTTAACTACCTCGATCATTTTAGGGAATATGCTGGCTGATCTTTTATACGCAGTAATTGATCCCAGAATCAGGTTTGATTAATTTGATATAACTGCTATTAACTAAAAGAAGGTGATAAGATGTCGGTAGTTAATGACCAGATCAAGTTGGAAGAGGAAACGCTCATTCCGGCTAATCGTATTTTTGACTTGGCAAAAAGGCTTTTGAAAAATAAAGGGGCTGTTTTGGGATTATTTATTATTGTCTTACTTTTTTTATCTGCTATATTTGCCCCGCTGATTGCCCCTTATAGTTATCAGGCGCAGAGCTTAAGCAAAATGTTAAGGCCACCCGGTCAGGGCCATATCCTGGGCACAGACGAGTTTGGGCGAGATATGTTCAGTAGGATCGTCTATGGGTCAAGAATTTCCCTGCTGGTTGGCTTTGTCACGGTAGGTATTTCACTGGTGATCGGGGTAGTGCTGGGCGCCCTGGCCGGATATTATGGCGGCTTACTTGATTATATTATTTCCGGATTAACTGATATCGCCTGGTCATTTCCCAGAAACCTTTTGGCGATAGCCTTTATTGCTACGCTTGGCCCCGGCTTGCTCAGTGTGATGTTGGCCGTAGCCTTAATTAGTTGGGCTGGTTTTGCTCGCCTGATCCGGGGACAGTTTTTATCATTAAAGGAACAAGAATTTGTTGAAGCGGCAAGGGTTCTTGGCATGAGTGACTTCCGAATTATCTTTCGGCATATCATTCCCAATGCCCTGGCTCCGATTATTGTTTTAACCACCCTGGAAGTGCCAAAAGCGATCATAGTGGAAGCATCTTTGAGTTTCCTGGGCCTGGGGGCTCAACCCCCTACCCCTAGCTGGGGTTCTATCATGAGTTCCGGGAGGTCGTATATTGCGATGGCCCCCTGGGTCGTTATTTTTCCCGGTTTAATGGTGATGATCGTTGTTTTGGGCTTCAATCTCTTTGGTGATGCCTTGCGTGACAGTCTTGATCCCCGGTTGAGGGATTAGGAGGTAATCAAGTTGTATGATTTAGTAATTAAAAAGGGTTCGATTATCGATGGTTCCGGCAAGAAGAGTTTTGTCGGTGATATCGGGATTGCAGCAGGGACGATCAGAGAAATAGCCGACGATCTCCAGGCAAACGGTAAAAAAGAAATTAATGCCGAAGGATATGTTGTCTGCCCGGGATTTATTGATATACATTCCCATTCTGATTTTACCCTGTTGATTAATCCCCGGGCGGAAAGCAAGATCAGACAAGGGATAACGACCGAATTAGTGGGAAACTGTGGTTTTACCGCTGCACCGGTTAACCAGGCTTATTTTACCGAGTTGATGCACTATCTGGTCAATACGGTCATCCTGGATCAAGATGAAAAAAATGAGTGGAATTGGCCAACCCAGCGGGATTTTATTGGCAAGATTGAAGAAAAGGGTACGGCAGTAAATATCGCCTCACTGGTTGGTCACGGAACCTTAAGGGTTGCGGTAATGGGTTTAGCCAAGCGCGAAGCAAGCCGGATTGAATTAAATACGATGCGAAAGATGCTGGAAAAGGAAATGCAGAGTGGTATCATTGGTTTGTCAACCGGATTGGAGTATATACCGGGTTCCTATGCTACCTGGAACGAACTGGTTGAGTTGACCGAAGTTGTCGCAAAATATAACGGAATCTATACCACCCATTTGAAGAGTGAAGGGGATTATTTAATTAAATGTATCAGTGAAGCGATTGAGATAGCTGATAAATCAAAAGTTTCTCTGGAAATTTCCCATCTGAAGGCAGCTGGATCTCTGAACTGGGGGAAAGTTAGCGATGCGGTTAAAATGATTGAACAGGCCAGACAAAACGGGGTTAAGGTGGATTTTGATCTCTATCCCTATCTTGCTTTTGGGAGTGGGTTGCTTGATCTGCTGCCCCCCTGGGCTCGGGAAAATCTAGCAATCCTACAGGATAAAGAACTCCGTAAAAAGGTGCTCAATGAGATGAAGAACGGTAAAGAGGGATGGGAAAACCCGATGCTTGGTGCTAACTGGAATATGGTCAAAATTGCTTCCCTTAAAACTACCAAAAACAAGCAGTATGAGGGATTAGCGATCAAACAGATTGCGGAGAAAATGGGGTGTAGTCCCGAACAGGCTGTGTTAAAGCTCCTGACCGAAGAGCAAGGTGCGGTAAAAATGATCTTTTGGGCCATGTGTGAGCAAGACCTTAATTTCCTGATCAAACACCCCCTGGCAATGTTTTGTACTGATGGCCGGGCAGTCGCTCCTTATGGCAAACTGGCTGCCGGAAAGATTCATCCGCGCTATTACGGTAGTTATCCGAGGCTCCTCGGTTATTATGTCCGGGAAAAGGGGTTATTAACACTTGAAGAGGCTATCCGGAAAATGACTTCGTTACCGGCCCGGAAGTTAAATTTAAAGGATCGGGGATTGGTTAAACATGGTTATCAAGCGGATTTAACCATCTTTAAAGAAGAGGAGGTCACTGACCTGGCCAGCTATCAGGACCCTCATCAATACCCCCGGGGGATTGAGTATGTACTCGTAAATGGTGAAGTAGTTATTGCCGAAGGTGAACATACCGGAAAACTACCGGGCAAGTTCCTAAGCCCGACTTAAAAAATATTCCAAAAATCATAGTAGAGGAGGGTAAGCGATGAGACCTTTGATCGGAATTACTACCGCCTGGAGTGTCGAAACCTGGGGCGATCCTGTCGAAAAGGGCGGGTATTATTATGTTGAAAAACACTATGTTGAAGCTGTAGTTAGGGCGGGAGGACTTCCCCTGCTAATAACCCCGGAATTGATCAGCGGTGATTTAAATCAGTTGCTGGCTAGCCTGTTTAGCTCGGTTCACGGCTTATTATTTTCCGGTGGGGGTGAAGCAAGAAATAGCTCAACAGAACAATTACCGTCACTGTATGAGCAGCAACCGGCAAGATCTAGCTTTGAAGCCAAATTAATCGAGGAAGCCTGGGCGCGAAAAATTCCGGTAATCGGGCTCTGTCGGGGACATCAGATGATCGCAGAGGTTTTGGGAGGAGAAATGTTGGAGTTTAACGTACCGGGACATCAGCAAGATATAACTGCCCTAAAACCCTGGCATCTAGTAACTCTAAACCGGAATAGTAAGATATTTAGTATTTTAGGGATAGAGCGATGGCCGGTTAATAGTTTTCACAAACAGGTTATCGGAAAAATCCCGGCCGGGTTCCGGGTCACAATGAGATCGGATGAAGGTTTAATCGAAGGAATGGAAGCAATCGACCACCCTTATTTTATGGGATTCCAATTCCATCCGGAGTCACTGGCTTTAACTGACCGGACTGCTTTGCGAATATTTGAAGAATTAATTGCTAATTCAACCGAATATATGAAGGGTTTATACTTCTAAATTTACCTTATTACGATATGGCCGTTAGACCAATTAGTTTCATTATTAAATAAAGGATTAATATAATTAATGTAGAATGGATAAATTATGAAACTAATTAGGGGGGAGTGTAGTGAGGGAAAAATTTGAAAAAGTACTTGATTATTTGCAGGGGCAGGGAGTGGATTATGCTGATGTAAGGTATGTTGATCGAAATACAGAGTCAATTACTACCGAAGACCTCAAATTGCAGGAGTTACAGAATATGCGTTCAGAGGGAGTAGGAATCAGGGTTTATCTTGATGGTTCAATGGGGTTTGCCGGAAGCAGGGATTTAAATAAACTTAAGGAGACGGCCGACCAGGCACTAGCAATTGCCCGGGCCAGTAAGTCAGTTCAGAAAAAGAGGGTCCGATTAGCCCAAAAAGAGGTTATTGTGGACCATTATCAAACCCCTTTTAAAATCGATCCCTTCCAGGTTAGCACCAAAGAGAAGCTTGATTTATTAATGGCAGCCGAAGGGGAGATGAAAGGGGCGGCCCAACTTCACCAGACCAAGGGTTTTATGGATTTTCAGAAAGAAAAAAAGGTCTTTGCCGACACCGAAGGGAGTTATATTGTCCAGGATTTAATAGAAGCAGGAGGGGGGATTGAGGCAAGAGCCCTGGGTAATAATGACCTGCAGGTCAGGAGTTTCCCAATATCTTTTCGCGGAAACCGGGTAACCAGTGGTTATGAAATTATTGAAGAGCTGGACCTGGTGGAAAACGCTGCCAAAACAGCTAGGGAAACGTCAGAACTGGCCCGGGCGGAGGAGTGTCCTTCCGGCAAGTATGACCTGGTCCTCGATAGTACGCAATTAGTTTTACAGATCCATGAAAGCATCGGCCATCCGATTGAATTGGACCGGGTTTTTGGGGCTGAGGCAGCCTATGCCGGGACCAGTTTTGTTAATATTGACATGATCGATCACTTTCAGTATGGCTCCAAACTGGTTAATGTAGTGGCTGATGCGACAGTCCCCGGGGGTCTGGGTACTTTCGGCTATGATGATGAAGGGGTGCCGGCGACCCGGACTGAGATTATTACCGGAGGGGTTTTTAAGAACTTCCTGACTTCCCGGGATACGGCCAGCCAGCTTAACCAAAAATCCAACGGAACAAGCCGGGCCGATGGCTGGCATAATATACCGATTGTTCGCATGACCAATATTAATCTCCTGCCGGGAAACCTTGAATTTGAGGAGTTGCTGGCCGACATAGATTACGGTCTATATTTCCTGACCAATAAAAGCTGGAGTATTGATGACCGGCGGGTAAATTTCCAATTTGGGTGTGAGATCGCCTATGAAATCAAAAATGGTAAACTGACCGGCAAGATCTATAAAAATCCGGTTTATACCGGAATAACTCCCCAATTCTGGAATAGTTGTGACGGGATCTGTAATGAAGACTACTGGAGATTATACGGAGTCCCTAACTGCGGGAAAGGACAGCCCGGTCAGTCGGCCCATGTCGGGCATGGGGCTGCCCCGGCCCGATTCAGAAAGGTAAAGGTAGGTGTTAAGGATGTTAAGTAAAGAGCAGGCCTACGAGGTAATTGATCGGGTGCTGGCAAAGGTTAAGGGTTATCAGGCCTTAATATTAATTAATGCTGAAGAAACAGGATTAACCCGTTTTGCTAATTCGGAGATTCACCAAAATGTCTTTAAAGACGATTTGGAGCTGGAGATCCAGATTAAAAGAGAAAAGAAAACAGCCCGGATCTCAACCAATCAATTGGATGAGGATAGTTTGAAGGTGGCGGTTAATCAGGTGATTGCAAATTTGGAAATAATTCCGGCCGGGGAGATTGAGCTACCCTTGGTTGATTATCCGACGGAAATAGCGGTCGAAGAGGTGGATCCGGGATTAGAGCAGAACTTTGCTGTTGAAAAAAGGGCTGAATTGATTAAGCAAGGTCTAAGCCAACTGGGTCCAGACTATCAGGCTGCCGGTTCGTTAGCCCTGAATAAAAAGGTGCTGGCTTTAGGGAATACCAACGGGATAAAACGCTATGCCCGGGGTGATACGGTTAGTTTTAATACGGTAGTTATGCATCAATCCGGGGTTTCCGGTTATGCCGAATCTTTATCTGATCAAGGTGATGACCTTGACCTATTAGCCCAATTTGAACTGGCTGACCGGAAAGCAAGAACAGGATTAGAACCGGTCAATCTTGAGCCAGGGGCCTATACAGTTATCCTCGAACCACTGGCTGTCGGTGATTTGCTGAGCTATTTAGCCTATACTGGGTTTAGCGGCCGGAGTGTGCAGAAGGGGATGAGCTTTTTAGCGGGTAAAATAGGAGAAAAAGTCTTTGGTGAGAATATAACTATTACGGATAACCATTTAGACCAAAATACCATCTCGATTCCCTTTGATTTTGAAGGGGCGGCACGGAAAAAGGTCCGGATTATTGAGCGGGGTAGGGCTAAAGAGTTAGTCTATGATTTGGCCAGTTCAATCCGGGATCAAGTGATAACCACCGGTCATTCGGTCGGTAACCGTGATCTCGGTGGATTTCCGATTAATCTGGTGATGGACAGTGGAGATAAAAGCCGGAATGATTTAATTGCCGGAACCGAACGGGGCATTCTGGTGACTCGTTTCCACTACATGAATATAATTGATCCCCGCCAGGCCCTTTTTACCGGTTTAACCAGAGACGGAACCTATCTGATTGAACAGGGGACGATCAAAACCGGGATCAAGAACTTGCGCTTTACGGAAAGTATGTTGCAAGCCTTTAACCGGGTAACCGGGATCAGTAAGGAACGCCAAAAGGTCCCACACTTCTATGGATATAGCTATGTGCCTGCTTTAAAAATAGATGATTTTCATTTTACCGGACGCACTGAAGAAAATAAAGAAGGATTTTAGAGATTGAGCCAGAATATAATAGTTTAAAGTGAATAAAATCAATTTAAGTTTACTGGGGGTGCCGCAAGGCTGAGAGTAAACCCTGGAACCTGATCCGGATAATACCGGCGGAGGGAAGTAAATGGATCGTCTAACGATAAGGTATTTATCCTTATCAAGTTAAAAGACCATCAAACCCTTGCCAGGATGAGGGATTGACGGTCTTTTTTTGATGGAGGTGATTTTGATGTTGAAAGTAGTAAAGCTCTGTGTAGTCACCAATCGGCAGTTGGCCCGGGGCAGATCTAACCGGGAAGTAGTTAAGGCCGCCCTGGCCGGCGGGGCAGATTTAATTCAATACCGGGAAAAGGAGGCTTCAACCCGGGAAATGATCAAGGAAGGACGGGAATTATTAAAATTGACCCGGCGGGCTGGGGTATCTTTAATCATCAATGACAGGGTTGATGTAGCTCTGGCTATCGCTGCTGACGGGGTACATCTGGGCCAGGATGATCTGCCACTGGAAGATGCCCGCCGACTGATCGGGAGCGAGAAGATCATCGGTATTTCCACCCATAATCTGCAGGAGGCAGTTGCGGCGGAAAGTGGGGGTGCCGATTATCTTGGTTTTGGGGCGATCTTTCCGACCAAGACAAAAAGGGATAGTCAGTTAAAGGGGCTGGTCGGTTTACGGGAAATTAAGACTGTGATCAAGATTCCCGTGTTGGCAATCGGGGGGATCAGCCTGGACAATGTCAATCAGGTCAGGGAGGCGGGGGCGGATGGTGTAGCTGTCGTCTCCGCTATCGTAGCAGCTCCTGATCCGGCCGCAGCTACTGCTCGATTTAAAAATGTTTTTAAAAATAGGGGGTAAATTAAATGACTTTAATCGAAAAGGCCCGACAGGGCCAGCTTACAGAGGTAATGAAACAGGTCGCCGACAGCGAAGGACTGGAGGTAGAGGTAATTAGAGCAGGACTGGCCGCAGGAACAATCGTTATTCCCGCTAATAAACACCATCGGCAACTAAGGCCGCGGGGGATCGGAGCGGGATTATCGACCAAAATTAATGCCAACATCGGAATTTCTGAGGACTACTGCTCGATTGAGACGGAACTCAAAAAACTGGGAGTGGCCGTAAAAAATGGTGCTGATGCGGTCATGGATCTGAGTACAGGAGAGCAAATAAAGGAGACCAGAAGGGAGATTATCAAAAATAGCACGGTGGCAGTGGGTACTGTTCCGATATACCAGGCCACCGTAGAGATATTGCAATCAGGACGGGCTATTGTTGATATGACCAGGGATGATCTATTTAATACGATTATTGAACAGGCTGAAGACGGGGTCGATTTTGTTACCGTTCACTGTGGTTTACTCCGGGCCGGACTAGAACACCTGAAAAAAGAGGGACGGGTTAGCGGCCTGGTCAGTCGGGGTGGGTCATTTCTGGCTGGCTGGATGGGTTATAATCAGCGGGAAAATCCCCTTTATCAACACTATGATTACTTACTGGAGATTGCCCGCGAGTATGAGTTGACTTTAAGCCTGGGCGATGGTCTACGGCCGGGGTGTCTGGCTGATGCAACCGACCGCGGCCAGATCCATGAACTGTTGGTATTGGGGGAACTGGTTGAGCGGGCCAGAGCAGCCGGGGTTCAGACCATGGTTGAGGGACCGGGCCATCTCCCGTTTAATCAGATTACGACCAATATTAGCTTGGCCAAGGAATTATGTAAGGGTGCTCCTTTTTATGTACTGGGACCCCTGGTTAGTGATATAACCCCTGGTTATGACCATATTACCGCAGCAATCGGGGGGACACTGGCAGCTACTGCCGGAGCTGACTTCCTCTGTTATGTAACACCGGCTGAACACCTTGGTTTGCCGACTGTTGAAGATGTAAAAGAAGGGGTTATTGCTGCCAAAATTGCTGCCCATGCTGCCGACCTGGCTACCGGGAATCAAAGGGCAATCGACCGGGACCGGGCAATGGCCCGAGCCAGAAAAAACCTGGATTGGGAGCAGCAATTTAACCTGGCTATTGACCCGGAAAAGGCCCGTCGCTTCAGGCGAGAACATAATCCCCGAGAGCGGGATGTCTGTACCATGTGTGGTCAGTACTGTGCTTTAAAGATAGCGGAAGCGGTTACCGATGATGATTAATAATAATAAAAAGATTGCCTTGAGCGGCCTGTTTATCGCTTTAGGGGTATTGTTGGCGGGAACGGCAATTCCCGTTGGGGTGACTAAGATTATGCCCCTACAACATTCTTTAAATGTGGTCGTAGGGATCTTACTGGGCCCCTGGTATGCTTTGGCAGTAGCTTTTTTCACGGCTTTGCTCCGCCTTTCTTTGGGTACTGGAACCATTTTTGCCTTTCCCGGAGGGATTTTTGGCGGTCTGGTGGTCGGTTATCTCTACCACTTTTTAAGGAGTGATTTAACTGCGCTGGCTGAGCCGCTCGGAACGACCTTGCTGGGGGGGACACTTAGTGCCCTGGTCTTTGCCCCGGCGATCGGAGTCGGTGGGAGTGTTTTTTTCTTTATCTACCTGTTTGCTTTAAGTAGTGTCCCCGGTGCGGTGCTTGGTTATCTCTTTATTAAAATTCTGCCAAGGGTAAAGGGTTTAGAACAACTGGCCGGAGGAATTAAAAAGGAGGGATCAATGTGAAAACGGTTTTGACGATTGCCGGTTCGGACTCCAGCGGAGGTGCCGGTATTCAGGCTGATTTAAAGACTTTTGCCGCCTTAGGTGTTTACGGGATGAGTGTTATTACGGCAGTAACTGCCCAGAATACGCTCGGGGTTAAGGCGATCGAAAACATCTCATCCGGGGTAGTCACCAAGCAGCTCGAGGCTATTTTTACCGATTTTAAGGTTGCGGCGGTTAAAATTGGCATGCTTGCTACTAGTGAGATTATTGAGGTAGTGGCAGCAGGATTAAAGCAATGGAGAGTGACCGAGGTAGTGCTCGACCCGGTGATGATTGCCGAAAGCGGTAGTTATTTACTGGAAGACAGGGCACGGGGTGTTTTGGTGGAAAAACTACTCCCGCTGGCCCGGCTGATTACCCCCAATCTCTTTGAAGCCGGGACCATTCTGAACCGGGAGGTCGCTACAATTGAGGAGATGAAAGAGGCAGCGGTAGATATCTTTAAACTGGCCGGGAGCAGTGTTCTGCTTAAAGGGGGACATCTGACCGGAGCCGCGGTTGATATCTTCTATGATGGTGATGAGCTGAGAGAATTTTCTGCTCCCCGGATCAAAAATAGTAATACGCACGGAACTGGCTGTACCTACTCTTCGGCAATTGCCTCTTTCCTGGCCCGTGGTGCTCACTTAAGCCGGTCGATTGAACAGGCGAAAGAGTATATAACCGGAGCGATTGCCCACGGGCTGGAGCTGGGTCAAGGTCCGGGTCCGACCGATCATTTTTATAACTTAGCAAGGAAGAGTCGTTGATGGCAGGGAGGAAAGGAGTGTTAGAGAGGGTAGTAGCGGGGCTGGCCCGGATTAGAGCGGAACGACCACTGGTCCATCACCTGACCAATGAGGTTACCGTCAACGATCAGGCCAATATTACCCTGAGTATCGGGGCTTCCCCGATGATGGCGTCTCACCCGGCCGAGCTGGAAGAGGTCCTGGCCGAAGCCAGTTCGCTGGTGCTCAATATCGGGACAATTACCCCGGCCAGGACTACCATCATCTTGGAAGCGGCTGGCTTAGCTAAAACTAAAAATATCCCGGTGGTTCTTGATCCGGTAGGAGCCGGGACCAGTACTTTAAGGAAAGAACTTACTCGTCAGCTGCTGGAGTGTGGTCAAGTCGATATAATTAAGGGAAACTGTGCCGAGATGGAAGCTGTGCTGGGTCTTCCTACTCGGGCCAAAGGGGTTGATTCATATCATCCCGCACAGGATTTAACGGACCTTGCTAGGCAAATGTCCGAAAGATATCAAATTACTACCGTCATAACTGCGGAAACCGATGTAATTAGTGACGGAACTTCCTTGCTCGGGGTTAAAAACGGGGATGGAATGCTACAACAGTTAACCGGCAGTGGCTGTATGCTCGCCTCACTGATCGCCTGCTTTCGGGCAGTTCAACCGGACAATTTTTTAGCTGCTGTAAGTGGAACCCTGGTAATGGGGTTGGCCGGGCAACTGGCCGCTGAAAAAGCGGCTGGCCCTGCTTCCTTACGGGTTCATTTGCTTGATGAGGTTTATCGGCTCGGTCGGGAGCAGTTAAGGCTGGCTAACTTAAAACTGTTTTCAGCTCTAAGCCCTTAATTAAAGCAACCAATATGATGAATGAAATTAACTCGGTAAGGGGAAATACCAGCCATATGCCCGTTTCTTTAAACAGGAAGGGTAATAATCCGTTTAGCAGAGTGTTCATACTATACAACCTATTCCTTCAATTACTTTTTATATGGCAAAAATCTTACTCTTATCGACAACATTTTGCGCAAAAAAACATATATTATAGAAAAATGGTGAAAAATGAGGAGAGGTTATCAATGGTCAATTGTGAGCGAGTAAAACTGCAACGAGTCTTTTATGATCAAAGATTTCCGCTACAAATCTTTGACAACCAGGTCACCAACTTGATCGGGATAGTTCCGCCCTTTTTACCGTTAACTTCTGTTGAAGTCAATGTCATTATAACCCAATGCAATTTGAATCTGGTTAGTCAAACAGTTGATTTGACTTTTGTGATTACTAAAATATTAAATTTTGATAATATTATTATAGTTCCGCTGCTCTTTATCCCAACGATTAGTGATATTCCCTTGCCAAAATTCAACGAAGCCACTATACCGGCCCAATTTGTCAATCGTCTCGAGTGTCAAGTCTTTGATGCGGTATTTAGCGAAAGTTTTACTTATAATGTGATTACTCGGGATTTTACGGAATCACTGGCCGCTGATTTGACGATCAAAGTTGATGCCGAAGATCAGATATTGGTCAGCCTTTGTCCAAAATTATTAACAAAAACGGTCACAGTTACACCATAGGGTAAAAGGGTAGTAGAAAAATACGTTGGTCACTCCCTTTTTTGATATAGATCTGGCAGATGATCTAAAATACACTGTTTTAACCGTAATAAATCATCAATCGCCAAATTAATCGGGATCTGATTACGCTTTTTCCGGCGAAAGATTAGCTTTTCAATAACGGTTGATAAAATAGCAAGACTCTCAAAAACTAACCCCTGTTCTAACAGTTTCTTTACCTGGAATAAAAGGGCTAACAGGTCATCTTTAAAAAATCCGGTCGGAATCACCTGCCTAATTTTGCCGATAGCAATAACCAGTTCGGTTAGACAGACTTTTTTCCTAAATACTCCTACTTCTAAAGGGACCTGTACATTTTCCTCTATTTTAACAATTCCTTTAATAATCAAAGTGTCATCAAAGGTATTGGCAGCCGGATTTAAAGTGATCGAATCGGTGATCGTAAACTCCCAGACTTTACATTTTAATTTTTTTAAATCAGGCGGACATAGCTTTTCCGGTCTGCAATTCAAAATAACGGAGAATTCTTTTATAAATGAGAATTCCAGGGTTAAGGGAGTTAGTCCCGGTCGATTGATCACTATTTTTTTGATGATAAAGACCTCAAAATTTACTTGAAATACCTTTCTGTGGTCGATAGTAATAATATCGACCATACAGGATTGAAAGGTGACAGTAGTTTGGGAATTTTCGGTATTAACCGTGCTGCCGGCAGGAAGGTCCGTGTTCGGTATCTCGACCCCTTCTTCAATATCTTCAAAGCAAAAGTTTTCTTCACAGATCACTTTTTTTAATCTAAATAGTTCTTTCCTTTTCATGAGTTTAACACTACCTTAGGTGAATTTTTGAAGAAAATGCTTTACTTAATATATATGTGCTTAACCCATAAAAAAAACAAAAACAAATAATTTTGGTTGTTATTTCTTTTTTTACCAAAGTAACAACTCCATGACTTCATGGAGTTGTCGAATGTAAGCTTACGGTGTGACAGTGACCGTTCTGGTCAAATTCGGCGGGCAGAGAGTGAACAAAGCTTGATCTTCGGCACTAACCTTGAGCGTTAGATCAATGGAAAGTTGATCATTAAATAATTGTGAAGCCGGATTATAAGTAAAAGTCTCAATTGGGGTAAAATCGAAGATCTGACACTGCAAGCGGTCCAAGAATTCATCCGGGATCGTAGTTTCCCCTAACTTTGGCAAAGATATTCCGGTTGCTGTCGGATTAAAAGAAAACTCAATAACGCTGTCATCAACAAAAGTCAATGTTTTTTTAATGAAGAATTCAATTGTTGCTGTTTGGTTAGCAACATCAACATCACATTCGATGATGCTCGCTTCAACGTTAACCGTAGTAATATCTATCCCAGCAGCAATTAAGTTGGCTAAAGAAACATTAACCTCGTTAAGTACTTCGATCGTACTTCTTTGATCATAGAAGACACGGTTATATTTAATACGTTGGCAAAAACCCATTTAATCACTCCTTTTTTAAAAAATAAAGACAGGTTGATATTGGATTATTAAAATAAAAATACTTAAATGTTTTTTATGTAAAGATTGATCGGTCTTGTTATTTTTTTCAATCCCCCCTTTGCTAAGTAATTGGATTTATATCACGTTCAGATTAAGTAAATCCGGATTAACGATCCAACCGCTCGAGTATTTTCTATTATAGTATATGGGTCCTGTCATAAAAAGGTTACATTTCTAAGCGAACAAATGGCAATAGGCTTATTGACTATATTGAAAAAATTATTATTGCGGTTGCATTTATTAATATCTTGTATTATAATAAAACACAATATAATAAACCAGGTTGAAAGCAATGAGCGGGAATAGTAAGTTTTATCCACTGTTTCAGAGAGCTAATGGTCGGTGAAAATTAGCCGGTGAGTAAACTGAATCCACCCGGGAGTGACCCGGAGAATTGTAGTATCCAGGTCCGGTTTGCGCCGTTATCGCATTAAAGGGGTTTAAATAGACTTTTTTATTTAAACTATTAGGGTGGCACCACGGGAAACAATACTCTCGTCCCTGCAGGGGACGGGGGTTTTTTTTATCTTCAAAACTAGCAAGGGGGGTTTGAAAATGCTTGATATTAGGTTTGTCAGGGAAAACATTGATCTGGTCACCGCAGCTTTAAAGAAACGGGGGAAGGACCTTTCCCTGGATCGCTTTAAAAAACTTGATCAGGAGAGAAGGGATATCCTTCATCAAGTTGAACAATTAAAGCATCGGCGGAATGTAGTATCGGAGCAAATTGGACAGTTGAAAAGAACCGGGGGAGATGTTAATGAGATTATTCGGGAGATGAAGGATGTCGCGGAGCGGATTAAAACGCAAGACCAACGACTGAAGGGGATTGAAGAAGAATTAAAAGGGATTTTGTTGGGAATCCCCAATATTCCGGCTGAAGATGTCCCGGTTGGTCAAGACGAAAGGGCTAATGTTGAGATCAGGCGCTGGGGTCAACCCCGCCAATTTGCTTTTGCCTTTAAACCCCATTGGGAATTAGGAGAAAAGCTCGATATTCTTGATTTTGAAAGGGGAGGCAAGGTTGCCGGAACCAGATTTACCTTTCTGAAAGGGGCAGGGGCCCGTCTGGAAAGGAGTTTAATCAACTTTATGGTTGATTTACATGTGGAAAAACATGGCTACAGTGAAATTTTTCCGCCGTTTGTGGCCAATACCGACAGCATGGTCGGCACCGGACAGTTGCCCAAGTTTGCGGATGATATGTTTAAGCTGGAGGGTTTTAATTACTATTTAATCCCCACGGCAGAAGTGACTGTCACCAATCTCTATCGGGAAGAGATACTTGCTAAAGAGCAGCTCCCTGTTTATCATGTAGCCTATAGTGCCTGTTTCCGGGCAGAAGCGGGCTCACATGGCCGGGATACCCGGGGGATTATCCGTCAGCATCAGTTTAATAAGGTCGAAATGGTTAAATTTGTATGTCCGGAAGATTCTTATCAAGAACTGGAGCAGCTGACCCGGGATGCTGAAGCGGTTTTACAGAGTTTGAACTTACCCTATCGGGTAGTTACTCTCTGTACCGGGGATATAACCTTTGCCTCGGCGAAAACCTATGATCTTGAGGTCTGGTTGCCGGCATATCAGAATTACCGGGAAATTTCTTCCTGTAGTAACTTTGAGGATTTTCAGGCCCGGCGGGCCGGGATTAGATATCGGCCGGAGCCCAAGGCTAAAGCCGAGTTTGTCCATACCTTAAACGGTTCGGGGCTGGCCATCGGGAGAACCGTTGCGGCAATTTTAGAGAACTATCAGAATGAGGATGGCAGTATAACGGTGCCGGAAGTATTAAGACCTTATATGAGAATGGATCAAATAAAATGAAATAAAGTTGTATAAAAATATAAAAAAACCTACTATGTTTAATGGTGGGTTTTTTGTTATTAAAACAATCAAAAAAAAAGACTAAAAAAACTTGATTTTTCCGAAAATAACAGATATAATGTATTTGTAGTAATTTTCAACAAAGACTAAATTAAATCTACTAAAGCGTTTATTATAATAAATAAATATTGATTTAAAAGGGTTTTATATATGAAATTAATTTCAAATAATCTATTCAAAGGAGATATTAATCTAAAATATAAATAATGAATCAGTGTATTTATGGATATTTTTTGAAAATAATTTCAAAAGAAAAGAGGGTAAGGAGATGAATGAATATAATAAGAGAGTAAAAGAACGGATCGATAATGAAGATATCAGGATTAATACTTTAATGAGATTAAAGACTGGTTTAGACAGCATTCGGGTCTCAGAACAAAAAGTAGTTAACTATGTTCTTTTATATCCCTTTAAAGTTATCGAGATGACGATCGGTGAACTGGCCAAAGCCTCAGTCAGTAGTGAAGCAACAGTAGTTAGAACCTGTAAAAACTTAGGATTTAATGGTTTTCAGGATTTAAAATTTTCATTAAAAAGGGATATTGAAGATGCGCTCAGTAGGGTTTATGAAGAGGTTAAACCTGATGATACTTCAGTTGATATTTTGGGAAAGGTTTTTAAAGCAAATGCCGAAGCACTTGATAATACTTTTCGAACCTTGGATTATAGTTCTTTCAATAGTGCTCTGGAGGCACTTAAAAAGGCCAATAAAATAGGAATTTTTGGTCAGGGGGGAGCAGCTGCAGTGGCCCTTGATACTTATCATAATTTTTTAAATCTGGGGAAGGATTGCTTCTATAATTCAGACCCCAATATGCAGGTTATTTATGCTAAATCATTAAAAAAAGGTGATGTCTGTCTGGGGATTTCCCGTTCAGGTGAAATGCGTGAAGTAATTCAATCTTTACAGTTAGCGAAGGAGGGAGGTGCTTTTTGTATTGGGATAACGGGAACTACCGGCTCTGTTTTAACCAGAATTACTGATATAATCCTCTATACTAATTCCAGTAATAAAATTTTTCGTAACATTGATACCGCAGAACGAATTGCTGAGTTAACCATCTTGGATGCCCTTTATATCGGGTTAGCTAATGTCGATTTAGAAAAAACTAAAAAAGCCCTTCGAGCATCAATAGAAGCAACCTCACTTAATCGAATTACAAATAATGTGAAGCAATAAATGGAGGAGGTATTTATCTTGTTTAATCTTAATAACCGAGTGGCAATTGTTACAGGAGCAGGCTCGAAACGAGGGATAGGCAGAACGATCGCACTCGCTCTGGCCGAACAGGGAGCGCATGTCGTTGTTTGTGATCTTAACCTGGCTGGAGTAAGCGAAGTAGTTGAAGAGATTAAAGAAAAAGGAGTTAGATCGCTCGGCCTGAAATGCAATATAACCTCAGAAGAAGATATTAAAAAAACGGTTACGGCCACCTTTAATGAATTTGGGAGAATTGATATTCTGGTCAATAATGCCGGAATTACTCAACCGGTTAAAGTATTAGATACTACTCCGGAAGACTGGACTCGAATTATGGAGGTCAACCTGAAAGGTACTTTTATGATTACTAAGGCCGTTTTACCGGTGATGATTAAAGAAAAATATGGTCGGATCATCAATATTAGCTCAGTTTCCGGCAAACGGGGTGGAGGAGTCTTTGGCGGAGCTCACTATTCCGCTTCGAAAGCCGGTATGCTGGCTTTTGCTAAGGCCCTGGCCCGGGAAGTAGGTCGACAGGGAATTACTGCCAATTCAGTTACCCCGGGACTGGTTGCTACTGATATCCGTGGAGGGCTGGAAAGTAAAGAAGAACAGCAAAAAATGACCGCAGATATTCCCTGTGGGAGGATGGCAATTCCCGAAGAAATTGCAGCTACCGTATGTTTTCTGGCCTCAGAAGAAGCAGCTTATATTACCGGTGAAGATATTGATATTAATGGCGGTTCACATATGGATTAATAATAGATGGTTAAAAAATAGAATAAGGGGGTGAGAGTAAAAAAGTAAATAAATAAGTTAGATTTTTAATTATTAAAAGGGAGGATTTAAAAATGAAAAAAAACTTAATTACAATTTTATTGATGTTAATTTTATTATCAGTAGGGATGAATGCCGTGGCAGCCGATCGTTTTGTCTTAACACTGGGACATGGTGCCGCTCCATCTAATCCAAGACACACAGTTGCTTTAGAACTGGCAAAATATGTTGAAGCGATGACCAATGGTGCTGTAAAGATAAAGGTTTTTCCCAGTGAAACACTGGGTAGTGATCGTGAAATGGCTGAATCAGTAGCAATGGGTGCCCTGGATATGAGTATTAACTCACAAGGTCCGATTGCCAGCTATAATCCTAACTTAAATGTAGTCGGACTTCCTTTCTTGTTTAGCAAACCGGCCCAGACTTATGCTGTGTTAGATGGTGAAGTTGGTGAAATAATTTCGGAGCAACTGACCAAAAAAGGAATAAGAATACTGGCTTATTGGGAAAACGGCTTCCGCCATATCACCAATAATATTCGACCAATTAACGTCCCCGCAGATTTAGAGGGTTTAAAAATAAGAACTCCTGAAGATAAAATAACCCTGGCTATTTTTAATGCCCTTGGGGCAAATCCGGCACCACTGGCCTTTGGTGAACTCTATATGGCTCTGTCCCAGGGCCTATTTGACGGGCAGGAAAACCCGATCACCAATATCTACTATTCCAAACTATATGAAGTTCAAAAATATATTTCACTGACCAATCATAAATATGAAACCTGTCCATTAGTTATTTCGGAAAGTACTTGGCAGAAATTGCCCGAAAAATACCAGAAAGTTTTGAAAGAAGCAGCGATGAAATATGCGATGATTCATCGGAAAGAAAACATTTATGCTAATAATAACCTGCTTAAAGAACTGAAAAAAGAAGGGGTTCAGGTTAATACTGCAGATGTAGCAGCTTTAAGAGCAGCAACTAAGTCTGTTTATACTAAATTTGAGCCGGTATTCGGAAAAGAGTTAGTGGACAAGGTCTTAGCGATTGTAGCTAGTGTGGAATAAAAAAAGAAAAACATTAAAAGCTTGGTTAGACGGTTTTAAACCGTCTTTCCAGGCTACCTTTTTAATCGCGAAAGGAGTGAGCTGATGGTTAGATTGGTCCGGAGATTAAGTGATCTATTTTATAAGTTAACTGGTTATGCCTTAGGATTATTGGCTGTTGAACTGATTATCCTGGTTTTTTACGGAGTGGTAAAAAGATATATCTTTAAAGCCCCTCTTACCTGGGGATATGAATTGTCCATTCTCTCTTTTATGTGGGTTTCTTTTTTTGGGGCGGCTCATGCCCTGAAATCTCGTAGTCATATTGTCTTTGATTTTTTAATAACAAGGCTCGCCGAAAAGACAGCTAAAATTTTCAGTATTGTAGTTAGTATATTTATTATTGGCTTTTTAAGCCTTGGTATTTATTTTGGTTATCAAGTGTTTTTAGGTACCGCTGCGCAGGAATTTCAAACAATTTCTTTATCACTCGGCTGGCTTTATTCCGCCCTGCCGGTAGGCTTCATAATTATGGTAATACACCAGTTATCATTTCTACTGGAAGAAGTAAGTGATCTGGTGAAAGGGGGGTAAGTTATGGGTATATTACTGGTCATTATATTTATCGTTTTAATTCTGCTGAGGGTTCCGATCGCTCTTTCCCTGGCAGCGGCTTCGGCCGGAGCTGTATTAATTACGGGCAACCTGCCCCCGCAAGTGGTTTTTCACCGGATGACCGGTGGTTTAAGTAATTTTGTGTTGCTGGCTATTCCCTTTTTTATCCTGGCTGGAAACTTAATGAATAATGGAGGGATTACCACAAGAATATTTCGCTTTGCCAATAGCCTGGTTGGTTATATACCAGGGGGATTGGGCCATGCCAATGTAGTAGCCAGTATTATTTTTTCCGGGATGTCCGGTTCAGCAGTAGCCGATGCGGGAGGACTTGGCATGGTCGAAATGAAGGCAATGAACGATGAAGGGTATGAACCGGAATTTTCAGCAGCAGTAACAGCGGCTTCGGCAACGATTGGCCCCATTATCCCACCTAGTATACCGATGGTGGTTTATGGAGTTATGGCTGAGGTATCGATCGGGGCACTATTTGCCGGTGGCTTTATTCCTGGTTTACTGCTGGGCTTAGTTATGATGATCATCATTTACTTTAAAGCGATTAAAAATGATTACCCTCGAAATGAGAGATTTGATTTTGGAGAGTTATGGGCTTCATTTAAATCGGCCTTTTTAGCCTTATTAACCCCGATTATTATTATTGGGGGAATTCTTTCCGGTATAGTAACTCCAACAGAGGCGGCGGTTGTGGCAACGGTTTATGCCCTCTTTTTGGGGACCGTAGTATATCGGCAGCTAAAGATTAAGGATATTTTCAGAATTTTAATTGAAAGTATGGAAACAACCGCTACAGTTACCTTTATTATAGCCGCCGCCGCTTCATTTGCCTGGTTAATTGCCATTGAAGGTATTCCGGCAGATATTGCTATGGTCGTTGGAGGTATCTCACAAAAGTGGATTTTTCTTTTGCTCTTTAATATTTTTTTCCTGCTGTTGGGAACATTTATGGAGACCCTTTCTATTGAGGTAATCATGGTTCCTGTTTTGGTTCCTATTATGCAGATGTTGGGATTAAATCCGCTGCACATGGGTGTTGTACTGGTTCTAAACTTAATGATCGGACTAATTACTCCTCCAATTGGAATGTCCCTTTTTATTACCAGCAAAGTAGGAGGAGTCAAGTTGGAGAAATTATACAAGGCAGTATTACCTTTTTTACTACCTTTAATTGGGGTCCTTTTCTTGATTACTTACTTTGATCGACTGGTTACCTGGCTGCCTGATTTGTTATTGTAAAAAAATCAGAAAAAGAGAGGGGAATAAAAGTGCCGAGCACAAAGACAGAACTGATTAAAAAACTAGAAAAAAAAGCTAATCAAATGCGTGTTGAGATTATCAAAATGATCTATAAAGCCCAGTCCGGTCACCCAGGAGGGGCATTATCAGCTACCGATATTGTAACTGCGCTCTATTTTCATTTAATGAATGTAGATACAGCTAATCCAACTTACCAAGATAGAGATCGGTTTATCTTATCGAAAGGTCATGCTTGCCCTGTTATCTATGCTGCATTAGCCTTAAAAGGTTTTTATCCACTGGCGGTACTGGACACACTTAGAGCGCTGGATAGTAAGCTGCAGGGACATCCGGATATGAATAAATTACCCGGACTTGACTCTACTTCCGGCTCGCTCGGTCAAGGGTTATCAGTTGGAGTAGGTATGGCTCTGGTCGGGAAAATGGAGCAGAAGGATTATCATATTTATGTAATGATTGGTGACGGTGAATCACAGGAAGGTCAAATTTGGGAAGCGGCAATGGCCGCTAATAAATATAAACTGGATAATATTATAGCTTTTACTGATTTTAATCGATTGCAAGTTGACGGCTTTGTTGATGAGGTAATGCCGATTGCTCCGTATAAAGAAAAATGGGAAAGCTTTAACTGGCATACTCAGGAGATCAATGGACATAATCTGACCGAGATAATTAATGCTGTGGAACTAGCCAGGGAAGTTAAAGATAAACCCCATATGATTATCGCTCATACCGTTAAAGGTAAAGGTGTCTCCTTTATGGAAAATATGGCTGTCTGGCACGGCAGAGCACCTAATGCTCAAGAATATGAACTGGCTTTGCAGGAATTGGGAGGGAACTAAGAGATGAGACAGGAAATGACGACAAGAGAAGCCTATGGGCAAGCCTTGCTTGAACTGGGGAGAATAAATGAAAACTTTGTTGTGCTGGAAGCTGATATAGCTAAATCAACCAGAACCGAGTTATTTGCTAAAGAATTTCCGGAGCGTTTTTTTCAAATGGGTATTGCCGAACAAAACGAGTTTGGTGTTGCAGCCGGGATGGCGATGAGTGGGAAAATACCCTTTATCAGTACCTATGCTGTCTTTGCCAGCATGAGAGCGCTGGAACAGATCAGAACCTTTATGGCCTATCCTAATTTAAATGTTAAGATTGCGGTAAGTCATGGGGGTTTAACCCCAGGCAATGACGGTCCAACACACCAGGCAATTGAAGATATGGCTATTATGCGGTCGATTCCCAATATGACAGTTGTAATGCCCTCCGATGGTATCATGACTAAGAAAGCTGTGGCAGCGGCTTTAGAATATAATGGTCCGGTATATTTACGCTTTACCAGGGATGAAATACCGATAATTTATGATAATAATTTAGAATTTAAACTGGGGAGAGCCTTTTTGCATATGGAGGGCAATGATGTTACTTTAATTACCATTGGTGACATGTTATCACATACCCTGCATGCGGCTAGAATACTGGTGGAAGAAGGGATTTCTGTTCGAGTCCTGGATATGCCTACTCTAAAACCACTGGATCAAGAGGCTGTTTTATTAGCAGCTCAAGAAACAGGGGCAATTGTAACTGTAGAAGACCATACGATTTTAGGTGGTCTGGGAAGTGCAGTGGCCGAAACGCTGGTTGAAAATATGCCTATTCCCTTAAAAAGAGTGGGGATTAAGGATACCTTTGCCGAATCAGGACCTTACCATCAATTGCTTAAAAAATATGGTTTATCCAGTAGTCATATCCAAGCAGCCGCTCGGCAAGTGATTTCGATGAAGTAGCTGCTGCTCTATAATTCGGAAGGGATTTCCACTCAGGGAATCCTTTTTACTTTTTTTGGTAAAATTTGAGGCTGAACTGAGTTGAGGATTAATTACTATTTGTGAAGCGGCGCAGGTCAACATTAAAAGTTGACAAAAAATCATTGATTCATGTATAATATTTATACTAATAACATAATAACATACTGCTTTAAGTCTTTTCAAGAAAGCAAGGGTAAGATCGTGCTTAATTATAGCAATAAAGGATTACTTATAATCAAATTTATTATTACAACATGATAATATAATCTAGTACTATCTTTGTTTTTTAAAGATAATCTGCTTAACAGGAATATAAGGGGGTTGGAGTAATTGCCGTTAGTAAATCCATTACCAATATTAAAAAAGGCCCGGCAACAAAAGTTAGCAATTGCCGCTTTTAATATTCACAATTTAGAAACAATGCAGGCGGTTGTTGAGGGGGCAGTTGAAGAAATGGCCCCCGTTATTATCCAGACAACACCGGGAACATTGGAACATGCCGGGATACCGTTTATTTCGGCTATGGCCAAAGCGGCTGCCGAAGAATACCGTATTCCGATTATTTTACACTTAGATCATTGTTCTTCTTTTGCGATCGCAGTAAAGTGCATCAGATATGGATATACATCAGTAATGATCGACGGTTCGGCTTTACCATATCAGGATAATATCAAACTCGTAGCAGAAGTAGTTAAAGTTGCCCAGGCGGCCGGAATAGCTGTTGAGGGAGAACTTGGCCGTATTGGTGGCACTGAGGATGATATTACAGTAGATGAGCGGGAGGCAGCCATGACTGTACCTGGTGAAGCCTTAGATTTTGTTCAAAGGACCGGGATCGATACGCTGGCGGTTGCAATTGGCACTGCCCACGGGCTTTATAAGGGGGAACCGCTCCTTGATTTTGATCGGCTGGCCCAAATTAAAGAATTGGTCGATATTCCATTGGTGCTGCACGGTGCATCAGGGGTGCCGGATGATAGTATTATTCGTTCGATCAATCGGGGGATTTGCAAGGTGAATATCGCCACTGAATTAAAGATACCTCTAGCTGAAGCAATAAAAAATTCCTTTAAGGTTAATCCGGCGGAAGATGATCCGAGAAACTATCTGGGAGCCGGACGGGAAGAAGTAAAAAAAGTGGTAAAAAGAAAAATAAGACTTACTGGTGCGAGTAAGCTATTGAAAAGGTAAAATAACTGTTGCTCATATCGGAAAGGATTCCCACTCAGGGGCTCCTTTTTAATTTAATCTATTGATTGGAATTAATATTACGATTTGTTGATGGTCGGCATTACCATGGCAGATTAATGCCAGATCTATGCGTGGCTTAAAGCCGGATTTTGGAAACCAGGTTTGGTAAAGATAAGATAAGGTGTAATTAATATTGTCCAGTTTACCATGATAGGGAAAAAGAAAATATCGCGCAGCTATAACCTTTTTCATGATCAAAGGGCCGGGTGTTTCGGCGTTCAGATTTATTTCAACGGCAATCATCCCATTTTTCTGGCAAGACCAGGCAGTAGGGTTAAACAAAAGGGAATAATAATTATTTGCCGTTTTTATTTTTTCTTTTTTGATTTCATTTTTTAGCTGCTGATAGAGTGAGGACTCTGAGTCAGGAGTTTCACCGTAAAAAACCAGTCCCAGAAAACAGAGCAGATCCTTTTTAATTATTGTGGGGAGAGCGATCGGATTCTGTTTTAGATGGAGCAGAAGGTCATAGGTAAGTGGGGTTAGATAGATTAAATCAGAGTAGTCATTGTTGCTTTTAAGTTTACTTGGTAAGATGTCGAACATTTTATGAAAGGCCCGGGTAAAGGTTTCAGGGTTGTTAAATTGATAATCCAGGGCAAGATCAATAATTTTTTTATCGGTATTAATCAATTCTCGGGCTGCTTCTGACAATCTCCTTCTGATCACATAATCATAGGGGCTGTGCCCGGTTGCTTGATTAAAAATTCGGGAGAAATGATAAAGGGAGTAACCGGCGGCATCTGCCGCTTCACTCATAGTAATTGGGTTTTTTAAGTTTGCTTCCATATATAAAATGCTCTGATAAATATGCTGCAGGGCTTTCATCTTATCCGCTCCAGTCAGAATTGACCTCTGTCGTTATCATCTTGAAAATGATAGGATCTATATCAAAAATCCAGGTGGTTTAGCGGGACAACCGGAAGATAAAGATCAACTGTTGATTCAGCAATTTTATCCATCCCTTTAAAACGCTGATCGTAATATTGGATATTGTAATTGTAAGATAATTGATAATCAGATGCGGGCAACCAGTCTTGATATATTTTTTTGCCCCAATCAGCCGTAATTTCCTCGCCTTTTAAAGTAAAAACAGCATACTGGGTGGGAGGGAGCACTTTGGCCACACATTCTAATGGTAAATATTTGAGTTCTTCCACGATCACTCCGATAAAAATTTCAGAGTAACCCTTTTCTTTGGTCTCTGCTGTTTCGATATGGACTTCCAGAGCAACATTATGATCTTTTACATTTGGAATCAAGTCCGGAGATTTATGCCAAAAGCCCATAAAGCGTTTCCACAGACGCCCGATTTCATTTTCTTCACTCCAGGCGCTGGCATTACTGCAGGGATCTCCGTAAAAGCCCATCCCGATAAGACAGATTGAATCCCGGGTAACAATTTTTGCTTCCATTTTTACTCCTTTCCTAAAATTGAATTAACCGCAAATTAGATCAAGCAAAGGTCAGTTTAAGGCTTTTTGAGCCGGTTAAGCAGCAATAATCATCAAGAATTTCTTTCTTTTTAATATTATACTATTTCCAGGTGTAGTTCAATTAAAATATAACAGGGAGATGATACGATGGTTAGCAAAGCATTAACGATAAACCCGATCGGAACCGTCAGGGTAGAAAAAGGGAGTTTCTGGTTGGATATTTTTCCAAAATATGCAGACGGCTTAAGTCAACTGGAAAATTTCAGCCATGTCAACGTGCTCTGGTGGTGCCACCACTTTGATAATGCCAAGGACCGGCAAGTCCTGCAATGTGAACAACCTTATCAAAAAGCCCCGGCCAGTGTAGGGATTTTTGCGACCCGCTCGCCGCTCCGGCCCAATCCGATTGCCCTTACCATTGTACCAATTATAAACATTGCGGAGG
>JAKSCG010000228.1 GCA_022360715.1 Halanaerobiales bacterium | reverse complement strand
GCGATTGATCGGCAAGGAGTTAAACCATCTTTTCAAGTAGTTTATCGAGATGATGCTCAGCAAAGGTTGATTCCCAACTATGAAGGACAGTCGCTCAGCCGTTCGGTCGAGGAACAAATTAAAGGCAGCGGAGCGGAACTCAGTGAAGAAGGGGATATTATTTTACTGGTCAATAACTTTAGCGGTCAACAGCAACTGGAAGCCGACCGGCAAACAGTTGCCGCCGGCGACGACTATCGTGCTTTTCAGAAATATACTAAGTGGTACGAACAGGTTATCGCGTTAGCCGATGTCCGTTATTCCAATGGCGGTGACCTTGCTCTACTCCAATGGATCAAAGAAAATTTCCCGTCACTACACAATATCAGCTATGCCGGCTGGAATACCAGTGGTAATACCCTGGGTACGGTAATTGCCAACTCGATTCTGCTCTACCTCTATCAAAATCGGGCCGCCAACCAGTACTTTAATACCCTCCGTTTGCTGGAAGACCTGGTTTATCAAGCTCAAATCAGGATTGAATTGAACAATTATATTAAGCAAAGCCCTGATTCAGTCTATAATTTAAGGGACAGCCTTGATTTCTATCAGAGCTTTGTCCGTAAAAGAATGGAATATGAATATAGCAAGCTCAAAGAAAGGTATCAGCTGCCCTATCAGCTTAAAAATGTATTCTTTCCCTGGCAAAGGACCTTTGAAATCGGGATTGAACTGGAGGAAAACGATGGAACTAGCGATCGGAATTGATATTGGCGGGACCAAGACCAAGATCGGGCTGGTAACCCCTCAGGGCAAACTACTTACCAGCAAAACCTTTGTGACCAGTGCCGGTGACCCGGCCCAATTAACCGAAGATTTGCTCAGGGCAACCGCTGCTCTTTTAAAAGGAAAGAAAAATATTCGGGGGATCGGACTGGCCTCAGCCGGGAGAATTAATTTTAATCAGCAAAAAATAAGTTATGCTACCGATAATTTAAGGGGCTGGACCGGGCAGCCGATTGCCGAACACCTGCAACAAGCCTTTAATTTAAGGGTCAGAATCGACAATGATGTTAATGCCGCCCTCCTTACTGACTTAAAACTCAATCCCGCCTGGCAGCACCAAATAGTAATCTTTATCTGTATCGGAACCGGGCTGGGCGGAGCGGTATCGTTCAATGGCAAAATCCTCCGGGGAAAGACCGGTTCAGCCGGCGAGTTCGGCCATATGACCCTCTACCCGGGTGGACATCCCTGTAATTGCGGGAAAAACGGTTGTGCCGAACAATATATTTCCGGTCGGGCCTATCAGCGCATCCTGGGCGAGAAATTTAAGCAAGGGAAAATAGACTTACCCAGCCAGGACCTAACCCCGGCGACAATTCAGCAACGGATCTTCCGGGGCGAAAGAATCTACCTGACAACTCTCCGGGAGCTTGCGGCTAACCTGGCCCTTTTACTGGAGAACATTAAAAATTGTATTGATTTTGATACCTGTATTCTGGGCGGGAGTTTTACGACTTATCAGGATATTATCCTGGAAACTATTGCTGCTAAGTTTCAAATCTATAATCATAAATACTGGCAAAAACCCCTTTTCACCTTTAGCAAACAGGGTAATAATTCCGGAGTAATCGGGGGAGGACTGCTGGTATTTGAAGATATCTCTCCAATCTAGCTTTGGAGCAACTGATTAAGGTCCTGGGCAAAAACCCGCTTTAATATCCCGGAAACCCAGCAGGCATAAATCGCGCCGGCAAAAAAGAGGAAGATACCCTGCCAGTAAAGCAGATAGAGCATCCCCGGGATAACTAACAAGGCTAAAAAAGTACTGATTAAATGGCGATGGGCCAGCCACCAAGCTGCTTTCAGGGCATTAACAATTGTTACCTCGTACCGGGCCAATAAAGGGAAGATATAGAGGGTAATGATCACTAATTCCAGCAACAAAAAGAACTGCAGCGGGATAAACAACCGAAAAACTCCGGTAAATAAATGGGTATTGCTAAGATTGGTCCAGATAATCAAGTAAGCAAGCAGCAAGATCAATTGGATGATACTGGCCTGTCTAAAATTCAATTTAAAACTATGCCAAAAATCTTTGACCAGCTCCGGCTGTTCTTGTCGGATTATTTTACCGGCAACATAGAATAAGGCGGTTGTTGACGCACCAATTGTAAACAGGGGTAAGCTAAAAATAAACCACAGTAAATTGAGCAGGAGTAAATTAAAGATAAAACTAACTGTTTTGTAGAATAGACCGTCCAGCTTAAAAAAACCCATTAAAGACCTTTCCTTTTTTTATACTGAGTAGGAGTACATCCCTGATAAATCTTAAATTTTTCGGAAAAATACTCCGAATTACTATAGCCAACCTCGGTGGCAATTTGATAAATCCTTAAGTCTGTCCTGCGCAACAAGAGGTCTTTAGCTTTTTTAATCCTCAATTTGTGAATATAATCATTAAAATAATCCCCGGTATAGTTTTTAAACAATTGCCCGAGATAAGTAGCATTCATGAAAAACTTATCGGCCACTCCCTGTAGTTTCAAATTTTCCTGGAAATGTTGATCAATATATGCTTTAATCTCGTAAATAATCCCTTTCGATCTGTTCATCCGAATTTGTTTAATATAGCCGGCACTGGCCAAACAAAACCTGATTAGCCTTCTCTTCAACTCCCCTAAACCGATCGCTTTTAAATCAGTATTAAACAATTGATTACTTTCTAATAAATCCCCGATATTACCGTTCATCTCCGAAATAATTTTAGTCAATTCAATCCCAACCCCATGTACAAAAAGTTCAATCACATCCGGGGCAATTAAGTTATTTACAAAGTCATCAAAGACCTGCTCAATTATTTTTTGGATTTGAGCCAAGTTATTATTCTCAATATCATTGATCAATTGGGTTAAGATAATGATTTTCTTATAATCCTTTTTGACTGTACTGTCTTTGATCTCATCATAATAGATCATAACCTGCTCACCCTTGAAAAAAGAGAAGTTAGCAGCTTCAATACTATTTTGGTATGAGATTGGCAGTTCAGTATAGTGTTCGACTTGATTACCGAAATAAAGCGAACTGACGACCTGTTTTTTTAGTTCAAAATGGATGCGCTCACTCAGTTGGCGTTCCTGTATTTTATCAACGATCGGGCCACTGAATAAAACAATAAAATGTTTATTATGATCCAATACCAGTAAATTTCCTTTACTATCACCAGGGGGCAAGACACGAATAATTATTTGTTTTAGTTGTTGCGGCTCAAGGATTCTAATCTTTGCTTTAAGGTCAACCAGCATAATCAGGTATTTATTAGCCAGCAGCTGCTGTTTATTTAAAATAAATTTTAATTGCCCCTCAGCCGGCTGCTCACCTTTAATAAAACCCTTTAACAAATTGAGCTCCTGGGCATTACCCCGGTTAGCTGTAATCGACCGATACAGTTTTTTTAAACTGGCAATTAAATCATTTTCATCAACCGGTTTTAATAAATAATCTTTAACCCCGTATTTAAGGGCTTTTTGGGCAAAATCAAATTGATCATAGCCACTAACTACAATAAAAAGGACTTTAATCTCCGGGTAAGCGCTAATTTCTCTAATTAAATCAAGGCCACTTAAACCCGGCATTTTGATATCGGTTATCACCAAATCGGGTTGTTCCTGCTTAATCCTCTTGAGGGCCACCCTGCCCGAATCAGCAGTCCCCGCTATTTGAAAGCCATATTTTTCCCAATCAATCATGATCTCCAAGCCTTTTAAAACCGAGGGCTCATCATCAACCAGCATTACTTTTAATAACTGCTTTGCTTGCTCATCGGCCATCTCAAACATCCCTTAGAATTGGAATTTTTACGATTACGGTAGTACCAATACCGGCTTTACTATCGATCAAAAACTCAAAATCATCTTCATAATACAACTGCAAACGCTTGATAACATTGATAATCCCGATATGTTTATGCTCATATCTTTGTTGATTAATGCTATTCATAATCTCCCGATATTTATCCTCAGCGATTCCGACACCGTTATCACTAATCTCAATATTTATTTTTTCATCAAGTAATTTTAAAACCACCCTTATTTTCCCAAGACCCTCTTTTTCTTCGATCCCGTGGACACAAGCATTTTCCACAAAGACCTGTAGACTCATTTTGGGGATAGTAAAATCCAGGAGTTGATCATCGACGGTGATTTCATACTCCAGGCGGTGTTCAAAGCGATATTTTTGTATTTTTAAAAAGAGTTGAACAAACTCTAATTCCCGCCGGATCGTAATCTGGTCACCTTCCCAATTAAGGACTCTCCTTAAAATCTGGGCCAGGCTATTAATAATATCGGCTGTCTCGCTCTCCTTTTTGATTAAGGATTTCATTCTAATCGTGTTCAGGGCATTAAAGAGAAAATGGGGATTAATCTGTTTACCTAAGGCATTTAATCTGGCCTGTTTTTGTTCGACTTCCAGATTTTTCTGCTGAATCTCGGCCTGATAGACATCCCTGATCAATCTTTTAATCTTCCTGGTCATCTGATTAAATTCTTTGATCAGTAAACCTACTTCATCACTACCTTGCTTTTGCTCAATTAGGGCAAACTCCTCCTGGCTAACCTTAGCCATATGATTGGTCAAGGTATTCAACCGCTTATTAAAAGATTGGGTGATTATAAAGATTAAAAATGAAGCAATCAACAGACTAATCAGGGCAATAGTAAGAAAATAGTTGGCCAGATTAGCCAGATCGGTAAAAAGCCTTTTTTCCTGAAAAAAACCAACAATTTTCCAGCCTTGCAGGTAGCCAATTTCTTGCATCTCTCTTCTTTTGACAAGCTGATTTTTACCGGATTCCCGGGCCGGGAGGGTGTTTTGACCGCTATTTGAGTAAACAATCTTTTCCTGGGGATTGATCAAAAACACCTGCCCATGATTTAATTCGTTACTTACAATTTCATCAAAAAACTCCAGGTCAATATCAATTCGTAATAACTTTAAAAAGACGTTACTGGTATGGAAGTAATCTAATTTCCGGATGATCGTTAATGCTTTCTGATTAAAGACCGGGTCATTATTATCCCGGACAATAAAGGAAGAATGCGTAGTCGTTATCGCCTGATACCAATCGCTTTTTTGCACCACCGGAGTAATCTTTTTAATACTGCCCCCTTCCAGGATCGTCTGGTTTTTAGTATAAAGGGTAAATCGGACCAGTTGGGGCGAAAGTGTTTCATATTTGGCAAAATACTCACGGAGGTATCGATTAAATTCGTCAACATAGTAGATATCCCGCAGGTAGACCCGGTCGACCACATCATTTAAAGTAGAATCTGAGTAAATTGAATTAGCGATCCCCAGATAATTCTCCAGTGTTCCTAAAAATTTTTGCGATACCCTGTCCATCTGAGCACTGATGCTGTTCAGGTTATATTCCTTGATCCGCTCAACCAACACACTATAAAAAGTTAAATTAATAAAGATAATTGGTAATAAAACACAGAGCAGATAAACCAGCACCATCTTATTATTAAAACTGATTTTGTCGAGGAATTCGGAAATTCTGTTTCTCATAGTTCATTTATCCTTTTCCGGGATTATTCCTTAACCCCACCCAATGTCAATCCTTTGACAAAATATTTCTGTAGAAACGGATAAACTACTAAAATCGGAGCAGTAGCAATAATTGTCATCGCCGCCCGTACTGATTGCGGGGTAGTCATCTGACTGGTGGCCGACTGGACATAATCGACCGAACTACTACCCATGTTCCGCATCGCCGACTGTAATGTCTTCATCAATTCATATTGCAATGTACTTAAACTCTCCCGGGAAGAGGCGTATAAAAAGGTATCAAACCAGGCATTCCACTGGTAAACCGCGATAAAAAGGGCAATTGTCGCCAGAATCGGGAGGGATAAAGGAACGATAATCCGGACTAAGATCCTTAATTCACCGGCCCCGTCAATTCTGGCCGATTCAACTAAACTATCCGGTAGTTGTTCAATAAATTTCTTGACCACAATAACATTAAAGGCGGTCACCATCCCCGGTATCACATATACCAGGAAGTTATTGATCAAATTCAGCTCCCGATAGAGAAAAAAGATCGGTAAAATCCCGGCATTTAAATACATTGTGATTAAGACGAAGGCCGTTAGAAATTTCCGCAAAAAAAAGTCCTTCCGCGATAAAACATAAGCAAAGACCGTTGAAGCAGTTAAACCAAGCACAGTTCCAATTACTGTCCGCAAAATAGAAATCATTGTGGCGTGATAGATCTGATGATCACTCAAAATGTTTTGAAAGTTATATAATGTAAACTTGCGCGGCCATATCCCCAACAGACCCCGGTTACTATCGATCGCATCATTTAAAGAAATTGCTAACACATTTAGAAACGGATAAATAGTAATAAAGGTTAAAAAGATTAAGAAAAGATAGATCAAGGTATCAAGAAAAAGATCCTCTCTTGTTCTAAATTTACTCATACTGCTACCCCTTTCTAAATCATTAATCAGTAGCCCGGATCAATTTATTGACGATAAAGACCAGCACCAGACTCACCACTGTCTGAAAGATCCCGGCTGCCGTTGCATAGGAAAAACGGAACATATTGATTCCATACTTGATCACATATAGTTGTAATACTTCGCCGACCTCAGCTACCAGTGAGTTATTTAAGACATATTGCTGATAAAAGCCCATGCTCAGGACCCATCCGATATTCATCACAAAGATGATCTTGATCGTCGGCATAATTGACGGTATGGTAATATAAAATATCTTTTTAATTCTACCGGCACCGTCGATATCCGCTGCTTCATACATTACCGGGTCGATCGAAGCAATGGCTGCTAAATATATTATAGCATTCCAGCCCACTTCTTTCCAGACATCTGTTAAGGCAATAATCAGCCAGAAAAGACTTTTCTGCCCCAACCATAAAATCGGTTCCTGTAAAATTCCGATGCTAAGCAGGAATTGATTAAGGGGACCACCACGGGACAACATACTAATGATAATATTACCGGCAACGACCCAGGACACGAAATGGGGTAAATAGGAAATAGTCTGCACCACCCGTTTGAAAAAATATACCCGAACTTCATTCAGGATTACGGCCAGGCCGACTGCCGAGATAAAACCAAATAATAATTTTAATAAGTTCATGGCCAGGGTATTACGAATCACCTCATAAAAGCGCTGGTCCTCAAAAAGGAGTTTAAAATTAAGCCAACCCACCCATTTGGAACCGGCTATCCCTAAATGGGGACGAAAATCCTGAAAGGCCATCACCCAACCCCGTAAAGGCAGATAATAAAAAATAAAGACAAAAATAATAAATGGTATCGCTAGCAAAAGTAGTGTTCGCTGGTTTTTAATTGCAACTACCCCCCCTACTTTTAAACAGGGGAAGAAAAAAGGCCGTCTTCTTCCCCTGTTCCCAAGCTAAGTTAAGTTATCGATCTTTTTAGTTTTAATTATTGACCCCACGCTTCAACCCGTTCTCTAATTTTCTGGGTCAGATAGTTTTCATAAGCCTCCAAGTCAATCCGCTCAACCTTTTTCAGGTATTCTAGCCAGACCTGTTCATATTCTCCCGTTTCGGCCAATACCAATTTGGCCAAATACTCACTCTGGAGATCCCGTAGTTTAGTATTAGCGATAATCGCCGGGTGACCGTCGGGGATTGAGATATCCCAGGCATATCCATAAGGCGAGATCGTCGGCTGATCAAACATTTCCGGGTAAGTATCTTTACCGTACGCAGCTAAAACCTTTTTATCCCAATCGGTATAACTGGCCCTGATTTCCTCGACCTGACCGGTTGGGTCCCAGGAGTTACCGTCAGCATATTTATACCAGTTGGGAGCGGTCGGGAAACCATTGCGGGATTCATTACCGACAACCCCTATCCGGTACATATAATTAACATTTTGGTGGTTTTCCCTCATCTCTTTGGTACGATACATCCGGCCATCCTGGTCAACCAGATAATCCTGGCCGACTAAACCCCACCGCAGCATCTTCTGCACCTCTTCGCTCTGAAGACGATCGAGGAATTTAAAGGCAGCGACCGGGTCTTTACAATTTACCGAAATACCAATACCATCTCTCACTACCAGTGTACCCGGATCTTGATAACGATCTTTAATATCGGCAGTCATTTTCACCGGTAAACAGACAAACATCCGCTCATCCAGTCCGGCCTCTGATAATGTCGTGTTAGCCGGTCCGATTTGCCAGGTCTGGTCATAGGCCACACCAAGAACAGCACCTGTTGACAGTGCGGCAATATATTGATCATAGTTAGCTACAAAAGATTCCGGATCAAGATATCCCCCGAGATACATCTGATTTAATTTCTGATAATAGTCACGGGCAAAGTCTTCATCGACAAAAGTCTTGGCTTGATAAGTTTCCTGGTCAACAATCACATTCCCGTCATTTTGCGAACCCATAATTACAGCCGGAGTATTCTCAATTGTAAAGGCCCGCCAACCATCAGTTAACAACCTGATCCCGATAGTTTCTTGACCATTGATCATCGGGTACTTATCAGCATATTTGCGGATCAGCTCAAAGTATTGATCAACAGTCTCAATTACCGGCCAATCAAATTCAGCCAGAACCGCCCGTTGAATCCAGAAACCGGCCGTAGGATTCATCAGGTCGCGATTTGCCCGGGAACGGGGCAGGAAATAAATATTTCCATCCGCTTTTTTAATCTTATCCATAATCGGTCCATATAATTTCTTGGTATTTACACCGTATTCCTCAATCAGCTCATTTAGTGGAATGAGGGATTCTGCATCAACAAAACGGTCCTGTGTTTCATTGGCAAAAATTAAATCGGGGAAATCGCCGGAAGCGATCATCAGGCCGGTTTTTGTATTGATATCACCGACAATATATTCGATCTCCAGGGTCACCCCAAACTCGTCCTGGATCCATTGACCAACCTGACTGTCTTCCCAATCATTTGGTTCAGCCGCACTAAAAAAGGTAAAAGTCTGAGCCTGAACCGCAGAACTGATCAACAAAGATAACAATAAAACTAAGACAAAAGATTTCTTGAACATTTTACATTCCCCTCCTTTTTATTCTATTTTAAATGTACCATTAGCTTCTGTTCAGAACAATGGGATAAATTTTAGATTATTCTTTGAAAATATTATATATTAAAAAAATTTATAATGAAGCTGTTCGGCCGAGAATACAGTCTTAATATGACATAAGGTTGTCATATTAGTTGCGCTATAATCAAATTAATACAAAAACAGGAGGGATTTAAGATGGATATGAAACATTGTCATAGCTGTGGGATGCCGGTTTCTCCCGAAACTGCGGTTAAGAATTCAGATGATTTTTGCCAATATTGTGTGGACAAAGACGGTCAACTGAAAGCAAGGGAAGAGATTCAGGCCGGTATTGCCCAGTGGTTGCGGGGAATAACCCCTAAAGACAGCTCAGCCGATTATATGAAACGGGCCGATCATTATTTGAAATCAATGCCGGCCTGGGCGGAGTAAAAGCTATTCTGACCTCCCTTAGCAGAAATAGCTAAATGGGCTATCTCAAAATGGTTTTAAAATCATTAAGAGACAGCCCTTTTTTTCTTAAAATGCTAAGTATTTCACCACAGCTTACTGTTGCTCATCGCCTGATAGGTCAGCATAGCAATAATGATGTTAATTGCGGAAGCACCAATTAAAAACGGCATCACACCCCATACCATGGCGAACCCGCCAACCAGAACAAGTGTAAAGGACGAAACAACCCCGTTTAAAAATATCGCGCTGAGCAGACTGTATAATCGACCATATTTCTTAAAAATAAATCTGTATATTATCGCCCAGAGAGCCATCTGCATGGCAATAAAAATACTGATCGGAATACTTAACGGAAAGCCGACCACCGCAGCAGTTAGCAGATGACCGATCGCGATCACAATTGCCCCCTCCACTCCCCCCAGGGCCAGTGCACTAAAATACCCGGGAGCTGAGTCTAAACCAATCGTGCCAACCGGACTGGGTATTTTAATTAGTGATCCTACGGCACTTAAGGCAATAAAAACCGCCATTAGTGACAGCCTCTTTACATTCCAGAAATTTTTCCCGATAGCCGGTGTTTTTGTTTGATCAACTATTGTCCTCATTTTTCCCTCCCACCTGGTAGTCTCTCTTGCTTTAGCTTAGCATATTTTATCATTAAAAGCAAAAAAAGAAAAAACCCGGTCACACGATCTACAGGGTTTTTCCCAAATTTCATACCATTTTCGGGCTATGACCACAATCAACTGCCACCTCGCGCCCTAAAGCGGCAATGATCCCCCCAATACACCGGCGGCAATCAACAGCCTGTTCATTAATACAGATCTTGGCCGGATAAATCTGATAGAAAGAACGATATTCAGCGGCAGTTATGTTCGGCATTACGACATTCGCTCCGGCCCGTAAAGCTTGCTGTCTTCCCTGCCGGTCAATACTGCCCAGGGCGGTTGTAGCCGGCAGATGGCTCAGCGGTAAAAGCAACCGGGTAATCGCTACTGTTTTCAAGGTCATGGCCACACTACCGTTTTTAAAATCGGCCAGAGGGGTTCCGGGATGAGCAATGAAAGGGCCAATCCCGACCATTTCCAGATCCAGTTCCTTAAATAACAAAAGATCCTGGACAATCGTCTCCTCAGTCTGGCCGGGCAGTCCAATAATATTCCCGCTACCGACCTGATAACCCAGTTCTTTTAACCAGGCTAACCTCTCCCGTCTTTGCTGATAATCCATATCCGGATGAAGGTTATGATATAAATCCGGATCGGCGGTTTCCAGTTTTAAGAGATAGCGGTCAGCCCCCATCGCTCTCCATAATTTATACTCCTGATAATCCCTTTCCCCCAGACAGAGGGTAATGGCACTGTCCGTCTGCCCCTTAATCTCCCGGATTATCCAGGCGATCTTTTCTGCATCATAATAGTCTTCGCCTGATTGTAAAACAATGGTCCGATAGCCGAGTTTGGCACCCTGCCCGGCCATAGCCACGATCTCTTCCGCTGCCAGGCTATAGCGCGGTAGAGCAAGATTATCTTGCCTTAAGCCACAATATTTACAATTGCGCCGACAGTTATTCGAGAATTCAATGATTCCGCGTAGGTGAATCTTATTCCCGAGCATTCGTGCTCTGACCCGGTCGGCCTGGTTCAATAACTGCTTTAAATCATCTCCCTCCAGTTGCAGTAAATAAATAATCTCATCCCCGGACAGTTGATTTCTACTCGTCACTTTTTCCAGAATCCTGGACAAACTGGTTTCAGCCAATTTTTTCTCCTCTTTTCCGGGCAGTGATCCACTGCTGATAATACTCCGGGAATGGTTGCAGGGCTCGTTCCAGGATACCATGGAGATAAGCGATGGCCATCCCGTAGTTAACGACAGGGACCCCTCCTTCTTTGGCCTCTTTCAAGCGCGAAAGCATCTCTTTGCGGTTGACCATACATCCCCCGCAATGCAGAACCAGGTCATAACTGGCCAAATCGGCCGGATATTCCCGACCGGCCACATGAGTAAAATCAAGTCTCCCCACCCTTTTTTTCAACCAGGCCGGCAGTTTAACCGTCCCGATATCATCGGCCTGCCGCCGGTGGGTACAGGCCTCGGCAATTAATACCTTATCCCCGGCCTGCAGAGAAGCCAGCCGGCCAACTCCCTCAATCAGCATCCTTAAGTCTCCCTTATAACGGGCAAAAAGGATCGAAAAACCGGTTAATAAGATCGCAGGGGGAACTTCCCGGGCTACCTGGTGAAAAGCCTGTGAATCGGTGACTACGATCCTGGGCTTATCTTTTAATCCATTCAAGGTAGCAGTAAGTTCCGTCTCCTTACAGACAACCGCAATTCCGTCATGGTCAATAATATCCCTGAGCGTCTGAACCTGCGGTAGAATCAATCTCCCTTTGGGAGCGGCCGAGTCGATCGGGGTAACCAGCACCACCAGATCACCCGGACTGATTAAATCACCGATAATAGTAACGTTTTGAT
>JAKSCG010000112.1 GCA_022360715.1 Halanaerobiales bacterium | reverse complement strand
TGCAGAATACATATATTATAACTAGAATCTAGCAACCAAATTTAGAATCCAGAAACATAATAATGGTAATAGGAGGAATATTGTTGTGAAAAAAATATTAATATTGGGTAGTCTTATGATTTTCGTGATTGGGTTTGGAGTTTCAGCCGGAAAATTGGATTTTGTTGGTGGATTAACCTATAATTCTTTTGATATGAATATGGATGCAGAAATAATTGGGCTGGACCTCAATTTCGAATTTGATGAGGAAAAAGATATGGGCTTTTATGCTGGCTTACGGTATGCTTTACAGGATAATATTGCTTTAGGTGTGGGCCTCGATAAAGCTGGCAGTTTTGAGGAAAATGATTTAGAGCAATCAATATTAGGACCATATGCAGAGGTTGTCTACAAGTTAAATGAATGTATTGATTTGAGAGCTGCTGTTGCGTTTTACCAGTATGATATGGATTTTGATATGGACTTTAGGGATAAAGCTTATGGAGCAGCATTTAAAGGAGATGACGTTGGGTTTATCTTTGGCGGTGGCTATCAGTATCCCATTCAGGAGAATCTTTCTTTCAATGCCTCTTTAGATTATCGAGTATTGAATATTAATGTAGAGAATGTGGATATAGAGATTATTGATAATGTAGATGTACCTATAGATGTATCTTTCGTAAATACGGAACTAAATCTGAGCGGTTTCCGCCTCGGTGCCGGTATCATGTATAGTTTCTAGTTAGAATTAAATACTTACCGGAAAACTTCCCTTAAGGGGGAAGTTTTTATTTTCTTGTAGGAAAAAATGTTATAGCTTGAATTATAGTACCGATTCGGTTATATTATTTAATTGATAACATCATGGAGCTAATTCTTCGGTGCCGATATCGTTTAGCACAGCCTTTTCCTCTGGGATAGGCATCGTATACATTTGGGATAAATACCTGATCGATGCAGAGAGTTCTCCATCCGGACCGCCGAATTGAGTTGCGATCAGAGCCGCATAGTCAGGGTCCTGTTTTTTTATATTGGCGGGGTATTGTAAGAATTTTTTATATCCCCACATTAAATCCTCCTCCTCTCAACTAATAATCTATTTCCCATGGCCAAGGTTCATTAATCCCCTTTAATAACAAATATATAAAAAAGCGGTTATTTTTTATTTAATATTACATAATATACCTCTCGACAACCGAACATACGTATGATAAGATAGAATAAAATATTTGTGCGGAGGGATAACATTATGATCAAAGACCGGGGTAAGATCAAATGGGCACCATTTATGCTGCCACAGCATAATGAAGAGATCAATAAGTTGTATCGTGGAATGGGTTTGGTCGAGAAACCGGTACTGGATGAACAGCAATTGGAAAGGCTGGATGCCTTAGTGAAGGAAGCTGTCCGGGATCAGTTTACGGTTAAGTTAGTTTATTATGAAGGGAAAAGATTGCTTAGTTTG